>JAJNPX010000229.1 GCA_021155145.1 Acidisarcina sp.
TGTTGTCCGATCAAAAGCTGCCGAGAGCGTGAATTATTGCATCGCGAACCTTTTCGTGTAAGAATTCGTTCTGTTTTTGTTGCCGAGGATGCCTCGCAGAATGGAGTTTAATCAATGCACTGTCCCCGCTGCGGCCAACAGCAAATCTCTGATCAGACAAAATTTTGTTCCCGTTGCGGGTTTCAGTTGGCGCTGGTCGGCGAATTGCTTGCGAATGACGGAACTCTCCCACAGCTGGCCGAGTTGTACAAAAAGAACACGGGTCTCTTGACCAGGCGCAACGGCGTTATTTTCAGCGTATTCTGGACGATCTTTTTTCTTTTCATAATGACGCCGATCTGGGGAATAGCGGATGTGGAGGAGATGGCCGGGATATCGGCGATCCTAGGGGTGTTTGGCGGATTGATGATCCTGATAGGTTCGCTCGTACTCTTGAAAAAGCCAGTTCAAGCCCCGGCATTTATGATGCAGGGCGGCGTCCACCCTGGGCAGGCATCACTTCACCCGTCGCATGCCCACCAGGCATTGCCGCCGCAGCAGACTCAGCCCGCGGCCGAGTACACCGCACCGCAGGGAGCGTGGCGTACGCCGGATACGGGAGAGTTCGCCATTCCCGGAAGCGTCACTGACCCCACAACGAAACTTCTCAAGAAAGAATAGTTATGCATTGTCCCAAATGCGGCCAGCAACAGATCTCTGAGGAGACGCGGTTTTGTTCGCGTTGCGGCTTTCTGCTGACCGGCATCGCTCACTTGATCGAGAACGACGGATTGATCGCGACCGGTTCCGGGACTTTTTTTGCCCCCAACTCGCCGCGGCGAAAGGGCGTATTACAGGGCGCGTTCATTTTTCTCCTTTCGTTCCTGATAGTGCCGCTTGCGGGCATTCTCACTGTTTTTTTGAATATCGAACCGTTCCTGCCGGCAATTGCGGCTATCGTTTTGACGGTCGGCGGCCTGTTGAGGGTCGTCTATGCGTTGATGTTCGAATCGGGCTCGCCGGGCGGCAAGACCCTGGAAGAAAGCGTGATCGCCGCTTCGCAAAACGCCATCGCAGGAAAGAAAAAGGCCGGCGAGCTGCCCGCCGGGCACTCGGTCCCGGCCTCGGTCTATGCTCCGCCGCCTGCCGCCGGCCATTGGCGTGACACCAACGACCTTGTAACCCCCGGCAGCGTCACGGACAACACCACCAAACTCCTCACGAAGGAAGAAGAGCGTCAGTAGCCGACCGCCATCCCGTCGCTGCGTGCATCAATTGCCCCGAGGCGCACACCTTCGTTATCGATCATTATCCCCGTCGCCGACGCTATATTTCCCGGCCGGCCGACGAATGTATGCCCAAAGCCCGCAAGTATATTTTTGGTATCGGGTGAAAGGCCGTACGGCTCATACATTATCTCGTCCGGCAGCCATTGATGATGGATCCGCGGCGAATCGATGGCTTCCTGGATATTCATATCGTGATCGATCACGTTGATCACAGTTTGCAGAACGGCGGAGATGATCCGCGGGCCGCCGCGGGCGCCGAGCGCGAACCAGGGTGTTCCGTCCTTTTTCATCACGATCGTCGGCGTCATCGATGAGAGCGGCCTCTTCCCGCCCTCGACCTTGTTTCGCTCACCCTGCACGAGCCCGAAAAGGTTGGGCCTGCCCGGCCGAGCGGCAAAGTCATCCATCTCGTCATTCATAAGGATGCCGGTGCCCTTGATGGCCACACGCGAACCGTACAGGTCGTTTATTGTGTATGTGTTGGTGACGACGTTTCCCTCCGGATCTACGACCGTAAAGTGCGTCGTCTCGGTTCCCTCGCTCGAACCCTTGATATCGCCCCATTTCACGTCTTTGCTCGCCGTCGCCTTATTATCCAGGATGGTCGAGCGGCGCGATTCCGCATACTTCTTGTCGATGAGCTTTGCGACCGGGACATCCGCAAAATCCGGATCCGCCATATATTCCGCACGGTCAGCGAAGGACCGCCGCATCGCCTCGGCGAGGACATGCAGCTTTGCGGACGAACCTGGCCCCATGCCGCGGATGTCATAGCCCTCGAGCATATTCAGCACTTGCAGCAAGACGATCCCGCCCGAGCTTGGCGGCGGCATACTGATGATCTCGTACCCGCGATAGGTACCGCGGAGCGGCGTTCGCTCTTTTGCGACGTAATTCTTCAGGTCTGCAAGCGTGATGAGCCCGCCGTTCGCCTTCATATCGTCGGCGATCATCTGTGCGGTCTTTCCGGTATAGAATTCTTTGGCCCCGTCGCGGCTGATGCGGCCGAGCGTCTCAGCAAGCTCAGGCTGTTTGAATAATTCACCCTCTTCGTAGTACTTCCCGTTGCGCAGGAAAATGCGGTTGCTGTCGGGGTATTTCGCCAGCCACTCGCGATAAGCGTAAAGCAAAACCGCGAGCCGGTTTGACAACACATAACCCTCGGCCGCCAGCCGCCTCGAAGGTTCGACGAGGTCACTCCATTTGACCTTTCCCGAGCCGTATTTCCGGAAGGCCATCTCGAATCCCGCGAGAGTTCCGGGCACACCCGATGCCCTATATCCGACCGTCGAACCGCCCTCTCCACTTATCAGATTCCCATCCTTATCTATGTAAATATCGCGATGAGCGGACGCCGGCGCCATCTCGCGGTAATCGATCGACGTCGCCCGCCCGTCCTTGAACCGCATCAGCATAAAGCCGCCGCCGCCGAGGTTACCCGCCTCCGGATATACCACCGCGAGTGCTATGCCCACGGCGATTGCAGCATCGACCGCGTTCCCGCCCTTTTTCATCACCTCGACGCCGATCCGCGATGCAAGTTCGTGCTGCGACGCCACCATCG
>JAJNPX010000246.1 GCA_021155145.1 Acidisarcina sp.
TGTCGTTATGGCCATCGACGATTATCGACCTCTTGTGCAGTTTGAGAGCTCTGGCCCACAATGCCGGATCCGCGTCGGCAGGCATCACTTGGGCGGCTGTGATCGACGAAAGGAGCAGGACCAAGACTAGAACGACAAAGATCTTGAATTTCATATATTTAAGTGCGATTTTAGCCCCTATTAGTCCAAACTAAAAGGGCTTGAGTCGGACTTGGCTGTGGTATTTTCTAACGCGTCTTTGATAATAGCGGGAAAAACTGACCTTGGATCTTCTCGCCCATCGGAATGACCGGGACACCTCGCAATAGCGGTTCTCGAGTATTTGAACGCACACCATCGCGCATAAAGTTAATGACCACGCCCCTCCGCGGCCGATCAGAGGTGTTCTCGAACGACCCGTGAACCGTCATAGGATGGTGAAAACTTGCCTCCCCGGCTTTCATCACCGCGGGTACAGGCGTAAAGGCTTCCATCTGCTCGGCGTTCAAATGTGAGAACACGGCAGTCATATCGTCTGCGAGTTCGCCTCGCGGCAGTAAATGCCATCGATGGCTGCCGGGTACATATTGAACACATCCATTTTCCTCGTCCGAATCGTCGAGACCGATCCAGCACGTTAAATGAGCCAGCGGCACCGTTCTCGTCCAATAGGAATAGTCCTGGTGCCATGCGACGGCCGCTCCGTCGTAGGCTGGCTTTACGAACAGCTGGTCATGCCAGAATCGTACAGGGGCACCTAGCAGAATCTCTCCTGCAGCGATGATCGGCTCGGCGAATACAAGGTCATGGAATGCTTCCGATACCCTCCAACCACCAAGAGCATGGAACAGACGCCTTTCCGGGACAGTCGATTCATTTAAGTGGAATTCGTGAAAAAGAGGATTCTCGTACTGATCCGGGGTCATAAGGAATTCCAGCGATTCCCGTAGTTTTTCAATCTGTCGCTGCGATAAGACCGGAACACCGAACATAAATCCCTCGTCGGCGAACGAGCCGGCCTGATCCGATGAGATCAACAAAGGCTGCACCCCATCGCCAACCGCAAAGAGATCAGAAATTGCTTCGTGTGTGAGAGAGAGATCCATCTAACTTATTATGTACTCAATGATTAGACGCAACAAAGTTGATTTTTTTGTTCTATTTCTTTCGAAAATGTGGTAAAACATTGTTTGGCATTACCTCGGCAAGCAAATACGCCCACACGCTGCTTGACCCCACCATCGTTAGCCCGATCGCAAACTGACATTCAAGGCTCTCTAATATAGCAATTCCACGCCTAGCTGTCTCACAAGTCCTCACTGCGTCTATGATGCAAGATCCAGAAAACAAAGAGAGCAAAGCGACTCACCCGTCTGGCGAACCGATTAAGCATACCCTGAGCGACGAGCAGTATCGCAGTTTCATCGAGAATCTGCCCGTTCTCTTTTACGCTGTCGATCCTACACCGCCATACTCGCCGATCTATGTGAGCCCCGCATTCGAACGCTTCGGCTATCCGATGGAGGATTGGTTGAACGACCCAAAGATGTGGATCCGCGTGATTCACCCTGACGATCGCCAGTGGGTCTTCGATCAGACGGCGGCATCAACCGTTTCTGGCGAAGAGGTTGACTACGAGTACAGGATAGTGGACGCAAGAGGTTCCGTTCACTGGGTCAGGGATTGCGGCTGTTTGATCCGCAGTAAAAACGGAAATGTGGTCTGCCGCGAAGGTGTAATGCTGGACATCACCGACCGCAAGCGCGCCGAAGAGGAACTTACACTAGGTGAACAACGTTTTCGAAATATTTTTGATAACGCAAGCGACATCATCTATATCCACGATCTGGATGGAAACTACCTTTCAATAAACGACGCCGGCGAAAGGATCTTTGGTTACACCAGAGCCGAGACACTAAAGATGAACATGAGGGATGTCGCGGTTCCGGAGCAGTTGGATCTTCTTAAAGATCAGCTAGCGAAAAAGTTGAGTGGAGATTCGGGTCAGACATCGTACGAGGTTGATTGTCTTCGTAAGGATGGGCGGAAAATAACACTTGAGGTCAATAGCAGCATAATTCATAAGGACGGTGTCCCGGTTGCAGTACAGGGCATCGCCCGCGACGTAACCGAGCGGAAACGTGTCGAGGCGGCCATACGTGAGAACGAAGAGCGCTACCGGGATCTGTTCGAGAATGCAAACGATCTGATCTATACGCATGACCTGCTTGGTAACTTTACTTCGATCAACAGGGCCGGGGAGAAGATCACGGGTTACACACGGGACGAGGCCGTTCGGATGAACGTGAGTCAGGTTGTCGCCCCGGAATATCTCGAACAGGCCCGCCGAATGATCACTACGAAGGTCGACGGAGTTGGCCCGACCGCATATGAACTCGAAATTGTCGCAAAGGGTGGGCATCGGGTATCGCTCGAGCTTAGTACTCGGCTGATGTTCCTTGACGGAAGGCCGGTTGGAATTCAGGGCATCGGGCGCGACATCACCGAGCGAAAACGGACGGAGGAAGCACTCAAGGCGTCCGAACAACGATACCGTCAACTCGGCGAAGGCATCCTTCATCAGATCTGGACCGCACGACCGGACGGAATGCTTGACTATGTAAACAAACGGACGCTCGAATACTTTGAAAAAGCGAGGGAGGAACTTATCGGCGACGGTTGGCGAAACGCGGTCCACCCGGACGACTTGGATGAGTGCCTTGCTCGCTGGACACATTCTCTTGCCACCGGCGATCCCTTCGAAACCGAGTTTCGCCTTCGCCGTTATGACGGTGAATACCGTTGGCATGTAGCGAAGGCAACGGCTGGGCGTGATTCGTTTGGCAATATCAATAAGTGGTTTGGGACAAATACGGACATACACGAACAGAAAGAGAGCGAGGAAAAACTCAATTATTATGCCCGCCATGACCCGCTCACAGATCTTCCCAACCGGGTTGAGTTCATGAACCACCTCAATCAGGCAATATCCAGGGCAAAAGACAGCAGCGGATCAAAATTCGCGGTTCTCTTCCTCGACCTTGACCGCTTCAAGGTGATCAATGACAGCCTTGGTCACGTCGTCGGAGACAAGCTGCTTGTCGCGATAGCGGGGCGTCTGAAATCGACGCTGCGGCCCGGGGATGTCGTTGCAAGGCTTGGCGGCGATGAATTCACTATCCTCCTCAACCGGACGGGGGGCCAATCGGATGTGTCCCAGGTTGTCGAGCGAATTCAGACCAAGATCTCAGAACCCTTCACGATAGACAATTACGAGGTCTTCACGACCGCAAGTGTCGGGATCATTCTTTCCGAGGGCCTTGACCGTCAGGCCGACGACTATCTGCGCGATGCGGATTCAGCGATGTATCGCGCAAAAGAATCGGGCAAGGCTCGATATGAAATATTTGACAGCGAGATGCATGTAAGGAATCTCAATCTTCTACAGGTCGAAATGGATCTGAGGCATGCCGTGGAAAGGAACGAGTTCGAAGTTCTGTACCAGCCGATCGTAGATCTTAGTTCCGCAACGATCTCGGAGTTTGAGGCCCTTATCCGTTGGCGTCATCCAGAGTTGGGCCTGGTTTCGCCGTTGGATTTCGTGGGCGTTGCGGAAGAGACCGGTCTCATCGTTCCAATAGGAAAATGGATCTTGGGAGAATCGTGTCGGCAGCTAGCACAGTGGCAAAAAGACTTTGATCGCAAACTCTCTATAAGCGTGAACCTTTCGGCCCGCCAGCTTATGCACCCTTCGCTCGTCTCCCAAGTTGAAGAGATTTTGGCCGAAACCGGTCTCGATCCTCGCCAGTTAAAATTGGAGGTCACCGAAAGTACGGTCATGGAATATAGCGAACGAGCTCTGACCGTACTCAATGATCTGAACGACCTTGGGGTTCTGCTTTCGACCGACGATTTCGGTACCGGATATTCTAGTCTAAGCTATTTGCAGAGATTCCCATTTGATCGTTTGAAGATCGACAGATCCTTCATCGACCGTTTGGGAGATAACAAAAAGAGCGACGCGATCGTAAAAACTATCCTCATGCTCGGAACAAACCTAGATCTCGAGGTTGTCGCAGAAGGCATTGAAACGACCAGTCAATTGGAACTTCTCCGCACATTAGGCTGCCGACTCGGACAGGGATTCCTCTTCTCGCGACCGGTCGAAGCAGGCGAGGCCCAGCGACTGATAACAAATCCGACCCTAGATGACACTGTTATCCCACCGTTCTTTGCGGGAGACGAACCAGTTTACGAACTCGTTGGGGTCCAATAATAAGAGGGCCGCCAACAAGAGCAGACCTCTCGCGCGATAAAATGATCGAAAATCAGATCCCCGCCTGCGGGACGGTTTTCGGTTTAGCGTTCTTCACGTGTTTATCAAACCAATCGATCATTTCGAACAAAGTATGTTCGATAGACTCTTTGGCCGAGTAGCCGTGTGATTCGAGCGGCAACATGACGAGCCGGGCGGTACCGCCATTTCCTCGGATCGCGGCAAACATTCTCTCCGACTGCATCGGGAATGTGCCTTGATTATTATCGGCCTCACCGTGGATCAGCAGGATCGGTTCGTTTATCTTGTTGGCGACAAAGAACGGAGATACCTTGGCATAGAGTTCAGGAGCTTCCCAGAACGTCCGGCGTTCGGATTGGAACCCGAACGGGGTCAGAGTACGGTTGTAGGCTCCGCTGCGGGCGATGCCAGCGCGAAACACATCACTGTGAGCGAGCAGATTCGCGGTCATGAAGGCGCCGTAACTGTGGCCGCCGACGCCGACGCGGTCGGGATCGACCACGCCCATCTCGGCTCCTTTTTCGATAGCCGCCTTCGCGGAATCGACGATCTGTTTAACGAACGTATCGTTGACCGTCAGCGGATCACCGACGACGGGCATTGTCGTATTATCGAGCACGGCGTAGCCCTGAAGCAGGAAGAATAGATGGGACATTCCACCGATCTGCGTGAACCGGTTCGTGGAACCCGAAACTTGTCCGGCCGTCGAAGCGTCTGTAAACTCAAGCGGATACGCCCAAACCACCGTTGGCAACCGGGTGCCAGGCTTGTAACCCGGCGGCGTATAGAGCGTGAACGAAAGGTCGACGCCGTCGGCACGCTTGTACGTGACGAGCTGCTTTTGGATGCCGCGAAGCTGCGGCGTTGGATCTTTGAATTCGGTGATCTGACGATTCACGAGAGGAGTCTTGCACAGACTGCCAACCGGACAATTCACGCGGATAAAAAGGTTAGGCGGATCGATCGGTGACTCCTTTCTCGTGATATACCCGATGCCTTCATCATCGATCATCGCGACGAATGCCTCATAATCCTCAACGCCAGAGCGAAATATCTCGTCTGTCTTCAGCGTCTTCAGGTTGAGCTTACGGAAAAACGGCCGATCGCCTTCGGGTGAAGCGCCTGCACCGGTCAGAAAGATGTGGTCGCCGTTCATTCGCACCACATTGCCGCCGTTCGACAAGGTTTTTGTCACAGGCTGGCCGATATCGTTGTAGCGGTCGCGAGTATTCAGGTCGACGATCATCTTCGACGTTGCGGGGTTGCGATAGTCGGTCATGAACATACGCCGACGCTGTGTGTCGCGGTCGTAGTCGTAGTAAAACATCAGCCCGTCACGCTCGCCGAAG
>JAJNPX010000305.1 GCA_021155145.1 Acidisarcina sp.
GATTGTATAAAGAAGTGTCTAACGCGGGGTGTGAATCTCGGTGTAACGGTTGCAGCGAAGAACCAACGTTCGAAGGCCCAAAAACTTTCGGGCCACTTCTGGCATTATTAACGAACCATCTCTCGTTCCTATCCTCTTCGCAGCCTCACGCTGAGGGCGAAATACCGTCGACAAAAGAGCGATGGAATTATCAAATTATGAGATTACAATAGTTTACGAGAAGTTGCAAGGTAAAAATAAGCAATCACACTCGGCCGGAGATCCATCTAGCGACGTTTCGTAGAGTCTCATCCAACACGAAGCTCGAAATCCGGATGCCGTCACCGTAGATGCGGCAGGTTTGTGGATCTCTTGCGACTTTGGTCACCCACTGATAGCCAAAATCTAGTTCATCGCTGTTGTTGAACCAATCCTGCGGGATAATCTCCAGCGAATTTGTGCGCGGACGTAAAAGAAACAAACAAAGGCTGGAGTTCTTCCCGAACCGAGGCTGAAAGGAATTCATAGTGCTATGCCCCCACAATAACAATTCCTCCGTAAACTTTAGCTCATCAGGGTATTCGACCTCATGCGTGCCGGGTTCGAAGTCGGTCCGGAGGGCAAAGATCGTATGAGACTCGCTATTTGCAACAAAGTACTCATTCTTTTCCTTGATCTGGTTCAACGCGGACTGAATATCAGGAATTGGCTCCAACTCCTCCACTTTTAGAAAATGAAAATTGATCTTATTTCGGTAGCCGCTGGAGTCAGGATCATACCCTTGATACCAGACGACAAAATTTCCCTGATCGATTGGTAGAACGTAGCAATACATTCCAACAATTGCCACAAATTCACCGTTCAAGTTTGTAAGCAACATGCCGCCAAGGTCGGGATCAATTTCAGATGAGTCCCGCCAAACCAGGTCTGAGAGACCAGGTGGATATGCTCTCAAATACCAAGGCGCCGGGCCCGGGGCGTTCCGCAGTAATTCTTCAGGGTCCGAATATTTAGTTCGAAATAGCCTCATTCTATTTAGAGATCTGCTCGACCCACAGTTTCGCAACATCCCGAGGAGCCAGCTTATTTCGGTCGACCTCGTAATTCAGCTTCCGCATATCGTCGGTCGAGATCGCGTTTGCCATGCGATCGAACGCTGGCTTTAGAGTTGCCGACGCACCGCTACGGGCGACGAAGACGGCCTGATATGGCGGGAAGTATCGGCGGTCGTCTTCGAGTTGGAAAAGGTCGAGGGCAGCGATGAGTCCGTCGGTCGAGTTGCCGGCGATGATGTCGAGCTCGCCCGACTGAAGGGCACGATATGTAAGCGAAAGGTCCATCTCTCGCGGCTGACGAGCGAACTGGAAGCCGTACGACCTGGAAAAGCCCGGATAGCCGTCCGCTCGCGACATGAAATCCTGTCCAAAACCGGCTTGCCAATTTCGCGAGATCGCGACGGCGTCGGATATGGTCTTTAAGCTGTTCTTGCGAGCTACCTCGCCGCGGACGAGGATCGCGAAGTCGTTGGCAAACCCGAGCGGCGGGCTTATTTCGAGGTTGAACCGTTCGGCATATTCAGCCTTGGTTCGATCATAAACCGACTGCGGATCGGTGATCGGCGGATGTTTTAGGATCGCCGTATAAGCAGTTCCGGTATATTCGGGATAGACGTCGATCTCTCCTGAGAGCAGTCCTTCGTGAGCAAGATTGCCGCCGAGTTCGAATTGCCGCACGACCTCGACACCTTGCTTTTCAAGCATCTGCGACAGAATTTCGGCCAGGATCACGGATTCGGTAAAATCCTTTGAGCCTACGACGACACGTTCCGGATTAGGCAGTTCTGCCGATGCATTTGGCGGCGTGGTTGCGGAAAAATAGCTTGCTCCGACGATCGCCGCAAAGACCAAAGCTGCGGCAGTGACCGCCAGTGTCCGGCGTTTTTTGCTTCGCTCGCCGATCTTGAACGACCGCTCGACCTGCCCAAGGGCAAAGTCGGATAGCAACGCCAAAAGCGCCGATGCGAGGGCTCCGGCGATGAGCAAATTATTGTCGTTCTGCCGCAAGCCGCGAAAGATGTAGGTGCCCAGGCCGCCGGCTCCGACCGCAGCGGCGACCGTCGCCACGCCGACGGATATGACCACGGCGACACGAATGCCCGTGAGAATGACCGGTGCGGCAAGCGGCAATTCGACCGAACGAAGTATCTGCCCATCCGTCATTCCCATTGCCGCCGCGGCCTCACGGATCTTTGGATCGATGCCCAAGATACCGGTGACCGTATTGCGGATCACCGGAAGCAACGCGTACAGCGAAAGCGCGATCACCGCCGTGCGTGCGCCGATGCCGCCGATGAACGGCAGGGGGATCAGCAATCCGAAGAGAGCGAGGCTCGGAACCGTCTGGATCACGTTCGCAAATCCGAGCACCGGCGTTTGCAGTGACTTGATACGCGTCAGCAGGATCCCAAGCGGCAGCCCGACCGCTACCGCAAGGCCCGTCGAAAGCAGCACGATGAAGATATGTTCGCGCGTGAGCACGAGCAGTTCGGGCCAGTTACGCTGCAGGAACTCAAAGAAACTCATCAGCCAAGCGTCTCCAAATAGGCTCTGGCAAGCGGCACGTCGGATGAGCTGAAATCCGATGGCGGGCCGAGAAAAACGATCCCGCCTTTCTCCATAAGCGCGATCCGGGAGCCGAGCACCATGGCTTCGTGCAGGTCGTGCGTGACAAAGACAGCGGTCTTTTTCATCTCGCGAACGAGCGTTGCGAATTCTTTCTGAAGCCCGGACCGCGTGATCACGTCGAGCGCGCCGAAAGGCTCATCGAGCAGGATAATGTCAGGATCGGCTGCCAACGCCCGTGCGACCCCGACGCGCTGCCGCTGTCCGCCCGAGAGTTCGTGCGGATAACGGTCTGAGAACCTGGCCGCATCGAGGCCGACCATACTTAGCATCTCATTGACCCGCGGGTCTATCTCGCCCGGCGAACGGTCCGCGAGCTTGAGCGTGAGAGCGACGTTCTCGGCGACGGTGAAATGCGGGAAAAGGCCGCCTTCCTGCAAAACGTAGCCGATGCGGCGGCGGAGCTCGATCGCATTCCATTCCATGGCCGGACGGCCCTCAACCCTGACCTCTCCCGACGTCGGGTCGATCAGGCGGTTGATAAGTTTCAGCGTGGTCGTCTTGCCGCAGCCCGATTCGCCAAGCAGCACGAGTATCTCGCCCTTTTCGATCCGCAGGTCCAGATCGCGGAGTATGCGCAGCCCGGCTATCTCAAACGAGACCGAAGCAAATTCGACGATGGGCTGTATCTCCGACACGGTTCTCACGAAAGTACACGAATAAAAAAAGACGGGCAAGCCGCCCGTCCATCGAACACATACAGTGACCCCGATCTACCGTTTGAGCCAGCTATTCCGGACCGTCAGTTGTGCCGGAGTGGCAGCAGCGGTTTCAGCGAGCGAATACGCCATGAATTCACGCGAGCCGACCGTCATCGGAAGCTCGATCTCTTCGCCGCCGCGCTGAATGGTCAGTTTTATCTCTTTTCCAGCGAGGCTGTTGAAAGGCGCGTTATACGGCGAATCGCCGTTGATCTTGGTTATCACATCGCCAACCTTTACCTTAGCGGCGGCCGCGGGCCCATCCGGCTCCACTCCGTTGACCCCGAACCCGCCGTTACGCGGGCGAATCGAGAATCCGAAATCCGGCGTCGCCTGCGGCTTTTTCACCAGATCGTATCCCGCGTAACCGAAGATGCGTTCGTAATCGGGCACTTCGACGCCGAAAACATACTTGTCAAAGAAAGCTCGGTAGTCGTTCTTTGAGATCCGGTTGATGATGGAGATCAGGTCGTCCGTGGTAAAGCCGCGGCCCTTTTTGTAATGGTCGCTATATAACGCTCGGAAGACGTCATCGAGCCCGGCTGCGCCTTTTGTATCGTGGCGGATCGAAAGGTCGAGAAGCGCGGCTAGATTCTGCCCCTGCGTGTAGTACGAAATGCTGAAGGCCTGCGGAGTATCGTAGCCGACCCACGTGATCATCGACGAACTTGCCGGCGGTATGTATTTTCTGGCCTCCGAGTTCTCGATACCGCCGGCCGCACTGGCCGCGATACTCAGAAACTGTTCCTTTGTCGTAATGCCCGCACGGTACGTCGCGACGACTCCGTAATAGTTAGTAAAGCCCTCGGAAACCCATAGCGAAGGCGTTTCCTGCTCGCGTGAATAATCGTACGGCCACATCTCAGCCGGCCGGATGCGCTTTACATTCCAGAGATGGAAGAATTCGTGAGAACCTGTGCCGATGATCTGCTCCGGCGTGGCGCGTGCCCCCTGCGGTGCAAAGGCCACGTAGGAATTCAAATGCTCGAGGGCACCGCTCGCATTCGATTCCGCCGGCTGAAAGAAATAGATCGCCGCATACTTCTCATAGGGCAATCCGCCAAAAATGGCGCTTTGGGCCTTGATCGTCGACGCGAGCAACTCGGTGAAGCGTTTCGATTTTTC
>JAJNPX010000330.1 GCA_021155145.1 Acidisarcina sp.
GGTTCACTGCTCGAAACGATGATATTGGACGGCGACAGGTCACCATGCACGAGTGAATTTGCGTGAGCCGCCGAGAGTGCGGCTCCGGCTTGTTTGGCAATGTCGATGGCCATTTCGACCGGAAGCTGGCCCTCGCGAGCGACGGCATCTGCCAATAACTCGCCAGGGGCGGATTCGTAGATGGCGAAGGTGGTGCCGTCAGCATCGGTGCCGAGGTCAGTGAGATTCAGAAGGTTCGGATGGCTGACCTTTGCTGCCGCTTTCGCCCGAGCAAGGAGATCTTCGTCATGTTCGGTGGGGATAACGATCGCGACCGGTTTCTCGAGAAGCGTGTTCGTGCCGCGATATAGCTTGCCGAAAGAACTCTCCCCGATGAGTTCATCCATCCGATACTTGTCCGCGATCAGTTTTCCGTTCAATTCTGAAGTCATCCTAAATTAGAACGTCAATGGGCTCAATGGGTTGCAGGTTTTACGCAAAAGCCAGCGCGTTGGCAAGTGCCAGATAGCCAAGTCGTTAGTAACGCCTTGCTGACGCGTGGGCTTCTACAAACTGAAGAGCGGGCGAGTATCGTAAGAAACCCGCCCGCTTCTGCTTTTCAAGATCGCTTACGACGGCTTAACGACGACGAATGCGATAAGAAGTGCAAAGAGCACGAGTGACTCGATAAGTGCCAGCGCGATAATCATAAGGGTCTGAACCTGACCGGCAGCACCCGGATTGCGTGCGGCACCTTCGGCGGCGCGAGATCCCACAAGGCCCTGGCCGATGGCCGCAAGTCCAGCCGCGATGCCGAAGCCGATACCTCCGGCAAGGGCCCGTGCGGCACTTACGGTCGATTCATTATCCGCTGCGCCGGCACCCGCTCCCGGTTGGGCCGTCGCGACGATCGCCATCATCGCGATCGCCAGTGTCGCGAACAAAAAGTATTTCAATTTGGTCATTTCGTTTGTCTCCTGTTTTATGTTTTCGGAGAACCGTTTCTCGACCCGCTTCGCTTGTATAATTCCGCCTCGCTTCCGGTATTCGTATGATTTTATACTCCGTGGAGTCATACGCTCCTGCGTGCCGGCAAGTCCGCTATCTGAAACAGGTTGTCAATGGTTCCCAGTTTTACGAGTTCGGGTTTGAGCCCGAACCTGTTCCAAAATACGCGATGCTTCGCGCTATTTTGAACTTTGTAGAGAACGCGAAAAGATCGCGCACTCTGAACTTTTACGGTGCCGCGGCGAATGGTGCCGGCTGGGCATCTGCGATGTGGTGCTCGAAATCGGGGTGATGTCCCTCCTCGTGATCATTGTGCGGATGAGTGACCTCACCGAGATAGATCATCGAAAGCAAAGTGAACACAAGCGTCTGCACGAAAGCAACGAACACGCCAAGTCCCGTTAATAAGAGCGGAACAAGAAAATGCGTGAATGGCGGTGCCAGGTTGGTGATCTGCACGAAAACCTGTTCGTCAGAATACATATTTGCAAATAGACGAACGCCGAGCGTAAGAGGGCGGATCAGATTGCTGATCAGCTCAATTCCGAATATAAGTACCGTGACGATGAACATGAACCACGGCAGTTTCGGGCCCGCCAGGTGCTTCAAGTGCGCAAGCAGGCCATTCTCGCTGATGCCGCAATAGTTGTAATAAACGAAAGAAGAGATGCCGAGTGCGAAAGTTACATTGACCGACGCCGTCGGGGACATGAACAACGGAAACTGGCCCATCAGGTTCGAGATCAGAATGAGACAGGCAAACGTAGCTACGACCGGGAAATATTTCATTCCGTGTGGCCCAATCACGCTTTCCGCCATTCCGGCCAGGTAAAGATAACCAGCCTCAAGCGTCATCTGCCCCGGCTTCGGGTCATCCTCCGAGAGTTTGCCCTTGACGATCCAGATGGCCGCTACCGTCAATAGACACGCGATCACGAACATGATCGTGTACCAGGGAATCGCATTCTCGACCGTGTAAGGCCCGAATACGGCCTCGGCCTCGGTCCCGAAATTAGAAAAGAACTTGTCCCACACCGGCTTGGTGTAGTTCATCTGAAACTCGTGGACCGGTTTCCCAAGGTAGTGATTTATGAAATCTACGACAAGCGGTACATGATGGCCGCCGCCTTCTGAAAATAGCAACATGTTAGATTCGTCTGATACCCCAGCAGGGGTTTCGATCTCGGTTTTTCAAACCTGCCTTTGTTCAGGCAGTTCAACTGTTCTTATAGATGACTTTTAAAAATCCTTCAACCAGGACCGCAAATCCGAAGCCTGCCATTCCGACCAGGATCCCGGAGATCGGGAGCAGGTCGAGTGTGTAAATGAACGCGACCACACATCCGAGCACCACATATCGGATGAAATATCCGGCACCTAGAAACCTTGGCTTTTTTCCCTCCGCGGCCGAGCTGAAGATCTTTTTCAGCGAATGCTGCATCCAGTAATAATTCACGAATGCGAGCACGCAGCCGATCAGAACGGCAAGGCCGAATCGGGCCGAAACAGCCGCCGCTCCCGCGATCGAACCCCCGACCCCGAGGACCGCCAGAATTACGAGGATCCGCTCGTTCCGCGGCGGTTTTGTCAAACGTTGACTCCCGTCAACAGGCTCATGATCATCACTCACTGCAAACCCCAAATTTTACTAAGGAATCGGTGGTTTGTCCAAGTGAGGTGAGTAGGGCCTTTCAGGGATGCGATCGCCCTTGCTAACACTCGCGGACTTTGCGCATCCCATCACTTCTTAAATATTTGCGAGGTGATCCGGAAAAACTGGAAAAAGCCGATCAGCGCCCCTATTGCCATTCCAACTACGATCCCCCATGGCGAACTGCCAAACAGTATGTCGGCTCCCCAACCGATCAGCAGCATGAAAAGTACAGAGGCGAAGAGAACGATACCTGCCGAATACGCAAGGCCGCCCTGACGAATGGATTCGGCAAGCGTCGTCGGTTCGCTCTCAGACAGGATAAAAGGTTCGTCCGGAGGCTGCGCATCCTCGTCAAAGAGCGATGGGACGACCGATCTCCGGGCCGATGCCCTGGATGTTCCGTCTTCGTCGTTGTCTAAAATGCCTTTGATCACGGTTGTGTCGTCGCGTTCTGGCCTATGCTTGGCAAACCGATAAGTGCGAAGAGCTTTTGCTGTATCTCCGGATTTGTGACCAATCTACTATGAGTTTCGCACTGATAGAGATTGGAGGCGATAGGAAGTACTAACGAGCCTACTGTAGCGCGGAGCGTGGCCGCCTCAAGCGAGCGCTTGGGAACGACGCTGTCCCCCGGGGAATAGACCACCTTCTTGAGCTGTTCTGATGTGATCTTTGTGCCGAGAGAATTGGTGAACGAACCCGCATCGAACTGTGTGATCCAGCGGTCTTTTTTTTCGTCGCGTCGGAGAACCATCGCGGTCGGGGTTTCTTTGCACTCCGCCCCCATCAGATAAAAAGAGACAGGCACGCTGGCCGAAGAGTTTGCATCCAGGGCGGCCTGGAATCGTTTTGCTCGAGCCAGGGCCGCTCGGAAATACGGCCGGGCATTCCGTTGTTCGTCCGGCGAAAATTTCTTTGTAAAATCGGGGTCTTTCCAGATCGCCCAATCGTACTCTTCCCATGCGGCTGGATCATAAATATCTATCTCCAACGGCTTCAGCTCTTCATCGTAAGCGAGCATCGTCCCTTCATGGGGAAGCAACTGGAAGATCGACGGAACCGTAAATACGTCAAAACGGGAAAGGTCCTGCACAAAAGGTAGATTTATGCCGCCGCCAATATACTTCACGCCATCCTGAAGGGCCTTGAAGGCGAGGAGCGAACCTTCGTTCGGTGTGCCGAGGAGGAAGATCTTGTCCAGGTGTTTAGACCCGGCCCAGGTCGGTTTCGGCTTTCCATTTGGAATGTCGGCATCTCCGTACATCGCCGCATAGCGCGATATAAGACCGCCCATCGAGTGAGCGATGATGTTGAATTTCAGATCCGTTTTGCCCAGACGGCGCTTAAGAGTTTCGATCCGCCGGATCAGCAGTCTTGCGTTCTCGACGTTATCGCGGCGCCAGTCATATGGAAACACAAAAAACGTGTCGGCGGCGTCCTCTCTTGTTGCCGTCGCCCACTTTGCTTCACGATAACCGCCGGTGGCCCT
>JAJNPX010000365.1 GCA_021155145.1 Acidisarcina sp.
ATTCGCCCCGGCCGACAACCCCTTGCCGATCCGCGATATTTTACCGTCGCGTATCAGTATGTCCGTTCCCGCGAGCGTTCCGCGGGCCGCCGTCATAACGGTCGCATTCTTGATCAGGACATCGCCGCGGCCCTGCCCGAAAAGGGCGGCCGTGCACACCGTGAGTATCAAAGAGAATAAAATGATCCGTTTCATATAGGTGATAGATCTTGTTCGTAAATGTCCGTGCCGTTAAGGATTCCTCGTACCGCTGATCGGTATCGCTCCCTGTGGTGAATCGACGGTCCCGGTGAACCGATCGCCCGTGACCGTTGCCTGCACGGTAAAATCGATAGACTGTCCGCCAAAGACCACGGTTCCGCCAAAGCTAAAGCCCGTCTGCGTAACCCGGCCATCCTTGATCGTGGTCGTGCCGAGCTCTGTGACCATTGTGCCGGTCAATAGCGAACCCTGCTGTGTAAGATTGAGGGTGCCGGTCAACGTCTGCCCGGGTGCCTGTATCGTGATCGCGTAATTCCCCGCAACAGCGGGAAGAGCCGACGGGTTCGTTCCTGCACCGCGTCCGCCCGGTCCCCGGCCAGCGGGCGTCTGAGGCGGTTTCGGCTCGAAGACCTTTCCGTCGATGAAAACGTGGGTGATCGTCTTCTGCTCGCCAAAAATGTCGCCCCGAACGACCGTCAGATTGGCGATCTTTCCGGCTTCGATCGAGCCCATTCGATCGCTCACACCAAAGATCTCGGCCGGCGATAGGGTCATCGCCCTGATGGCCGCCTCTTTCGAAAGTCCGTTCTGCGTGGCCTTGGCGGCGTTCGCGAGAAAGTCGCCGATGTTTGCTGCGCCGCCGTCCTGAAATGCAAATTTGACACCGGCTGCCGCGAGTTTCCCGGCCGTCTTAGGTACCTCGACCCTGAATCTGAGCGTGTCCATCGGCTCAGGATCGGCGTCGGGTGCGGCCGCCGCGGTCCGCTTAGGAAAGTTCATCGACAACAAAACAGGCACATCCTGAGCCTTTAGCCGGTCGACGAACTTCGCCGCTTCCTGGCCGCCGGCGATGATCGCCTTCAGGTTGTATTCCTTCGCAAGGTCGAGGGCCCTCACGATCTCATTCTCGCGGTTTGCAACAAAAACGACGGGGATCTGCCGATTGACGACGGGTATCACAGCCTCAAGCGATCGGTCGGCGGCCGGCCGCTTCATACCGCGGGGATTTTCGGCATACATTTTCAAAAGCTGATCATGGCGACGCGCATCGTTAAAAAGCTGGCGAAGAGCGGAAAACGTCCCAAGCAGCGATCCGGGATAGGTACCCGGGATCGTACTAAAGCTGATATGCATCGCCACAGGGGCCTTGACCGTGATCTCGGAAACAGAATCGCCGGCAAGGTTTATAAGCGCCGATTGTCCATTGAATATCCTCTCGCGTCCGGTCGTTAGAGCCGTGGTGAAACCTGCGTTCCTTACCGCTTCGAACTGGCTTTCGGCCGCACGAATATCATCGAGCGACGTGTATTCGGGGCGAAACCCGGCCGGGTAGTTCGAGTTCGACGGCTGCGCCTGGGCTGCAGCAGCGGCTGCGGCGGCAGCACCGCCTCCCGGACCGCCGGTCGCCGGCCGCGACGGAGCGGCGATCCCCAGGTTGGTCAGGGCATCGATGAAACCCGGATAAACCGTAAGGCCGTTTCCGTCAAAAACCTGTGCATCCGCCGGTATGCGAGCATCCGCTCCGACGGATTCGATCAATCCGTTGCGAATAACAACGGTGCCGTTTTCGATCGTTGCGCCCGACACAGTTACGATCCGTACTTTCGAGATCGCATACGATTGTCCCGATACCGACACGGCGGCGAACATAAGTGTTGCCGCAATAGCGTACAAAACGAGCTTCAATTTCATATAAATGAATTTAGGTTGAGAACTGGAACTACTTGGAACCGTGTTACGGAGAGGATAAATGAAAAGTTTCAGAATGCAAAAGCGATACGCCCTGCGATCTGAAACCTTTACAAAAAATTACGAAATGAAGAATGGGTATCTAGGTTCGCTCGACCCGGGCGATAAAGCACCCGACTTCGGCATTTCTGAGGTTTATGAATTTGACGTCATTCGACGCGAACGCCCCGGATATCTGTGAATCGATGGCCGGAGCATCCATTCGGACCCGTTCCACGAGCCTGCTGTCATCGCTGAATGCCTCTAGGTAGATCGGGAGCCCGAGCAGATCCGTCGGAAATCGGTCGCTATCGAAAGGCTTACACTCATTCTCGTGGATGAAGATCGGGCCCGGATCAGGCAAACTCGACCGCCCGTCAAACGAATTGTACGTGAGATAGATACGGCGGTCCTTGCCCTGGTCAAAAACCTTCAGACAGCTTCGGCACGGGCCGTAGCCATCGGCGATGCCCGGGAATGCCCGAAGGCTCTTATACTGCGGCGAGATCAAGGACTTTCTCGCCTCGGATGCGATCTCGCCGGGTATCGGCACGACTTTGTAATTCATCATCTATTAACTCCTTTTCTCCTCTGCTGTGAGCAGCTTTTCCTTTCTCTCGACACCCCAACGATATCCGCTGAGGGCGCCGTTCTTTCCGATCACCCTGTGACACGGGATGACGACCGCCACCCGGTTGCTGGCGCATGCCTGGGCGACCGCCCGAACCTTTTTCCTGTCACCGAGCTGTTCGGCGATCTGAGAATATGTGACGGTCTCGCCATATGGGATCTTTCTCAGCAGCTCCCAGACGCGCATCTGAAACGCCGTCGCCTGAATATCCAGTGGCAGGTCGAGACGCTTCTTCTCGCCAGAGAGATGCGTCAGGATCTCATCGACAAAGCCTTTGAGCACGGTCGCGTCCTTTACAATTTCGGCATTCGGATATTCTTTCTTTAGATTCAGCTCGAGCGATTCATCGTCGTCGGCGAATGCCACGTTGCACAGCCCTTTTATGGTACGCGCGACCAGTATCCGGCCGAGTTCGCAGTCGGTGATCGTAAAGCTGATCTTCATACCGCGCCCGCCTTTTTTGTATGCGGATGGCGTCATTCCGAGGCTCTCGCCGGCTTTTTCGTATAGCCGGCTGCTCGAACCAAACCCGGCCTCGTATAAGGCCGTGGTAACATCGCTGCCCGATCGCAATTCACTCTTGAACTTTTCCATACGTCTTGCCTCTGCGTACTTTTTGGGGGAAACACCGATGATCTCTTTGAAACTTCGCTGCAGGTGGGACGGGCTCAGGCCGGTCTCAGCGGCAAGCATCTCTAAAGAGAACAGATCGTCGGAATCGAGCATTTCGCACACCTTGAAGATCATCGCCACTTGCGGGTCGATACCCTTGACTGACCTCGGCTTGCAGCGTAAGCAGGCCCGCAGCCCGTATGCCTCGGCGGCCTCGATCGTGGGGAAAAAGGCTACGTTCACGCGCTTCGGCTTTCGTGCGCGGCACGAAGGGCGGCAGTATATGCCGGTTGTCTTGACACCGAGATAGAACGTTCCGTCAAACCTCGAATCGTTGGTGTTTACCGCTCTCCAGAAGATCTCTGTATCCAAACTCATATCACGCTACTCAATATTGACTTTTTCGATGTGTCGAAACGATACAAATGCCAGGATCTGCTGAGAAACTGACTCCCGCCGCTTCTGTCTCCACCGTTGAAAGCCGCTCCCGACACCGCCGCCGCCGACCTTGCGAACCGGCACTGACGACACAATTTGAGTCTAGCCGCTGAGCCTCCTGAATTCTATCCGTTTCTTGCGGTAGAATTAGAAACATGGGTGCGATCGTACTTTTTGACGGCGTGTGCAATTTCTGTAACGCCTCGGTCAACTTCGTGATCGCGCGAGACAAGGCCGCGTATTTTAAGTTTGCCCCGCTGCAGTCCGTGATCGGCGAAGAACTACGCACAAGGCACGGCATCGACAAAGTCGAGACCGATTCCGTGATCGTCATCGAAAACGAAAGGGTTTACACTCATTCGTCCGCGGCGCTGAGGATAGCAAGACATCTGGACGGGATCTGGTCGTGGACTTACGTCTTCGTGATCGTGCCGAAGCCGATCCGCGATCTTCTTTACAGGTTATTTGCGAGGAACAGATATCGGTTGTTCGGGCGTCAGGATGCGTGCATGATGCCGACGCCTGACGTGCGGGCAAGATTTATGTAGAAGAATGCACGACGGAAAATCAATTATGAAAGCAACCTGGAAGGGAGCCGTTCTGGCCGAGAGCAATGAGACTGTGGTCGTCGAGGGAAATCACTATTTCCCTGCCGAGGCCGTTAACAAAGAGTATTTTCAACCCAGCCAGACGCACACGGTCTGCGGTTGGAAAGGCACCGCGAGCTATTATGACGTGATCGTTAATGGCGACACAAATAAGGACGCGGCGTGGTATTACCCGGAAACAAAGCCGGACGCAAAGAACATTGAGGGATACATCGCATTCTGGAAAGGCGTGGACGTAGGCGAATAGGCCTCGGCGCTCCCGTGCAATCTAATGAGTTTCTCGCTGGAGACACTTGAATACGAAAGGCTTCTCGAACTTGTAAGCCGAAATGCGCAGACACCGATGGGTGTTGACCGCTTCGCCTACCTGCGCCCAAGATCCAGCCGCCAGGAACTCGATCGCGAACTTGCAGCCGTTTCCGAGACCATCGTCCTCAATGAAGAAAAACAGGTCTCGTGGTCGTTCAGCGGGCTCGAAGACCCTGCGGATGCGGTCGCGATCCTGAAGATCAAGAATGCGACGCTTGAGCCGAACCTCCTGCTTGAGTTGACGCGTGTATGCAATCAGGCACTGTTCGCCCGATCGCTTGTTCAGCCTGAAAAAGAATTCGTTCCCGTGATCTGGTCGATCGTCGAGAGTGTCCCGCCGACGCTGCTCGGAACGATCGAAAAGATCAACAAAAAGCTGCGTCCGGGCGGCGAGATCGATGATTCTGCTTCGCCGGAACTTGCGGCGATTCGGCGTGAGATATCGAATCAGCGGGCGCGGCTGACCAAGTCGCTCGAATCCGTGATGCGTTCCGCGGGCGACGCGATACAGGATCAGATCGTCACGATGCGAAACGACCGCTTCGTGATCCCCGTCAAAGCTGACTTTCGCGGCAAGGTCGGCGGCGTCGCTCATGGGTTTTCATCGAGCGGCGCGACGGTTTTCGTCGAACCCCTCGATGCCATCGAGGCGAACAACGAACTCCAAAACCTGAAGGGCAAAGAGGAGCGCGAGGTCGCTCGCATTTTGTTTGAGCTGACCGAATCGCTTCGCGAACAGCTTCCCGCGGTCGAGGCGGCGGTCGATGCGGTCGCCGATCTCGACTTCATCAAGGCAAAAGTCGAATTTGCCCGGAAATTCAGCGCGATAGTTCCCGTTATTTCCGACAACGGTGTTTTGGACCTGACCGAAGCCCGACATCCGCTATTGGAAGAGAACATCCGGCAACAGCACGCGGAGACAGATGCGGTAGCGAATATGCCTCGTGTCGGTAGCCCGCACGTTAGTAAGGGCACAAGCCAAGGGATAGTCCCGAGTTCATTCACGTTGACCTCCCAACGATCAGTAATGATCATCTCGGGTGCGAATGCGGGCGGAAAGACCGTCGTGCTCAAGACCGCAGGATTATTGAGCCTGATGGCTATTTCTGGTCTCCCGGTTCCGGCTAAGTCCGCAAAGATACCATATTACCGATCGGTTTTGGCGGACATCGGCGATCACCAGTCGCTCTCGGCAAACCTTTCTACATTCTCGTCGCATATGTCGAACATCGCCGGGATGATCCGCGAGTGTGCGCCGCCCTCGCTTGTACTGCTCGACGAAGCCGGCACGGGGACGGACCCGGAAGAAGGTTCGGCATTAGGTGTCGCGATCGTAGATCACTTTCGAAAGCAGGGTGCTCAGGTGATTGCTTCAACACACTATCGCGGGCTGAAGATCTATGCGGCAAATGACCCGAACGTCGTGAACGCATCGGTCGAGTTTGACGAGAAAACCCTCCAGCCGACATACAAATTATTGATCGGGCTCGCCGGTGCATCGTCGGGCATCGAGATCGCCCGTAGATTTGGCATAAAGGACGAGGTCATCGATGCCGCCCGTCAGAACCTCGACATTTCAGCCCAGAAGGCCGAGACGTATCTGCAAAAACTCCAGACGGAGACAAAACAGGCCGAGGATCTTCGCATCGCCCTCGAAGAAGAACGCGAAGCGACCGCGATGAAATACGCAGGGCTAGAGGTCGAGGCCGTAAAGAAAGAGAAGGAACGGCAAAAGCAGTTTGAGAGAACGCTGGCCGAGACGGTCGAATCATTTGACCGGCAGTCAAAGGCATTTCTTGAATCGATCGAAGACAAGGTCCTCAAGAACAAGCTCGAAAAGGAACGCTCCGCCCGCAAGGCAGAATTGAATCGTGCCGTTCTGTCCAAAGTCCAAGGTCCAAGGTCCAACGTCGCCCCCCAACAGGCGGAAACACGACCGGTTGAGAGTGTGCCGCTTGGCCCGGATACGATCGCCATTGGCTCTAGTGTCATCACGACGTTCGGCAACATAGGGACGATCGAGAAAATGGACAAAGAAACCGCCGAAGTCCTGGTCGGCGGAATGCGGCTGCGGCAAAAACTCGCCGACCTTCAGGCAGTGGCACCACAGGTGGAAACCCGACCGGTAGGAAGGGCGTCAAACCAACTCAGCAAACCCATCGACTCGCCCGACGTACCCGCCGAGCTAAACCTCATCGGCAAAACCACCGCCGAGGCCGATTACGAACTCGACCGCTTTATCGACGAGGCTTACATGGCATCGTTGCCCCGCGTGCGCATCATCCACGGCTTTGGAACCGGAGCGCTCAAGAACTTCGTCCATCATTTCTTAAAGAATCACGACTTGGTCGAACGCTTCGCCTTCGCATCTTCCGACAAGGGCGGCAACGGCGCTACTATTGCGGAACTAAAGCTCTAAGCATAGCCACGCCGTTTACGGCGTGGTCACCGTGCAAACAACAACCCCAAAGGGCGTTTTAACGCCCTTATCTACGAGATAATGTCGAAACGAGTCTATTCGGAGATCAATTTACATCTAACGTGGCATACCAAGAACAATCTGCCAATGATTCGCGGGAACATGGAAAACAATCTTCACAAATTTCTCAAGAACAAGGTAGTCGAAACTTCGGACGCATATTTCCACGCAATCGGCGGCATCGAAGATCACGTACATCTTGCTTTTTCCGTGCGCCCATCGCTCGATCTGGATAAATGGATTGGTCAATTAAAGGGTACGAGTTCACACGAATTTGGCAAGGAGTTACAATGGCAGAACGGATACGGAATTGTAAGCTTCGGGACTAAGGATTTGCCCTGGGTTGTGGCTTACGTAAAGAATCAAAAAGAACACCATTCGCGGGGAACGATTTTTGATCGATTGGAGCGAACTGAAAATGACGGCTAAAGCCTTAACAGTAAGGACGTTAAAACGCCCTATGGTTTGGATGCCAACTTGACCACGCCGTAAACGGCGTGGCTATGCCCTCAGATTCTTCCACCGTGCCTATCGGGACTACGATAATTTCTTTCAGCTTTCCCAGCGATGGATCGTGGGCAATTAACGCATTGTCGGCTTCGGGGACGAAAACAAAATGAACCTGCCCCGAATATATTTGATCGCGATCCTGCTCCTGCTATTCGGTGTCGGTTCGCGCGGCCAGGAACCGCCGAAAGCTGTATTGGTGGATGAACACGGTCAGCTACCCTGTGACGACTCGCTTGGAAGATTGGATGTATGGTATGCGGAGATCAGTAATCATTCGGGTTCGATCGGACTAGCTGTTATCTCAGGTGCGCGCGAAGAGAAACATCTTATTGCTTTTCGGCACTCATTGATGGAGACTAACGCGAGGTTTCGAGGAGCTTCCGAACAGCTTAAGTTAAAGTATGTAAGGGCGGTGTCACGAGGACCTTTGATGGTTCAGTTATGGCGAATTCCTGCAGGAGCATCAGAACCGAGAATTGAGAATGTTGATAATACATACACACTTCCTAATGACATCCGACCATTTCTACTTGGAAAAGAGTATCCAGATTATCTGGGCGACAACATTTGTCCGGGTGAACCTGCGGACCAAAGAATCTTCGCGAGTTTCCTCAAGGAAAATCCCTCGTCACGCGGAAACATTGTCGTCCGCGAAAGAACATTAGCGAAAGCTCGGGCAAAAGGGGCCCGCCTATTGAGGACATTCAAGTTGGAATACGGCATCCCTTCCTCCCGACTTCGTATTTTTCCTAGAAAGCGATCGATACCTTCGGACAATTTCGAACCTATCGTAGAATACTGGTATCTTCCCTAGTCAGTGTTCTGCGACGATCGAGATCCCTGAGCTAGAAGTCGTTTCTTCAATGATCTATCGCCTCTCGGCCCTATCCTTGTTAATTTTCCTCTTTGTCCCGCTCAACGGGTGCGGGGGTTCCGCGTCTGAGCCCGTCTTCAGAAGCGTGCGGACGCTCGGGACAACCAACGATCAATTTGGCGAACCATTTGGGATCGCTGTGCGCGGCGGCGACGTCCTTGTTTCCGACGGCCAGCGGGGCGATATCTCCGTGCTGAGACCGGACGGCAGCGCGGCCTCCATCGCAAAGTTGAATACTCCTTCGGGGATGGCCGTTACCAAGGGCGGCGGTCTGGTCGTGGCTGACAGCGCTTCCAATACCATCGCGCTTATCGATCCGAGCGGGACCGTGGCCGATCTAACGGGCCGCGACGACAATACTAGCGAGACGGCCGGTGCTGCCCCGGCGTTCAACGGTCCGGTGGGTGTCGCGGTCGGGCCTGACGCTTCGATTTACGTTGCGGATACCTATAACGACCGGATCAGGATCGTTCGCATGGGTTCCGAAGGCGGCCCGAAGGTCGAGACCCTCGCGGGCGGAGAACGGGGATTCGCCGATGGCGTGGGCCCGGCGGCCCGATTCGATACGCCTCTCGGCCTTGCGATGTGGGGCGAGCGCCTTCTCGTCGCCGATGCGGGAAATCGACGGATCAGGGTGGTCGAGGCGGATGGCCGCGTATGGACGCTGGCTGGAAACGGCGCCGGCGACGGAAACGACGGTTTTCCCCTACAGGCAGGCTTTGTTCGGCCGACCGCGATCGCCGTTTCGCCGCGCGACACGATCTATATTGCCGATGGGAATGCTATTCGAGTGATAGGCCGCCGGTCGATGCCTTTTGTGGAAACGATCACGCTGCCGCGTCGAGGCTTTCGCGACGGCGACATACGAAAGGCGCAATTCAACCGCCCCTCCGGGCTCGCATTCGATGATAAGGGCCGGCTGCTGGTCGCCGACAGCGACAACGGTCTTGTCCGGATATTAGATGTCGAGGAACCCAAGGCAGAGGCCACCGGCATCTCGCCGCGCGAGTACACCGCGGAAGAGTTTCGGGCATTGCAGCCCGCCCGCTGGCCATACGACCCGCCCGAAGCGAAACGCGACATCGCGGGCACTTTGGGCGAGATCCGCGG
>JAJNPX010000370.1 GCA_021155145.1 Acidisarcina sp.
AGAAACGAGGAGGCGATCGAACGGGTCGCCATGTATACGAGGCAAAGAATGGACCCGCGTTACGTGATTCAGGTCGATCGGTAAGTGAAAATAGCCGGCACGCCTGATCCTATCGGGGAAAAACACTTCCGGCCTTTCCGGCAGCTTTAGTTTTCCCGATCCGAACTTTAACGAAGCTTCCCAGGCGCTTGCGTCCGAAAGATAGAATTGCTTAGTTTCGACGTCCTCCAAGAACGCCTGAGCCTTGCTTGAGAATTCGCGAAGATCGGAGAAGATCCAAAGGAATAGGTGCGTATCGATCAGAAGCCTCATCCGTCTGAATCAACCTCGTCCGGAAAGATCTTCGGATCGGTCAAAGCTTTCCAAATGTCTGGCGGCCACTCGTCAAAATCATCAGCCATCCAAATCTTGCCGGCGTCCATGCCAAACCAATCTTTCGGAGCCTTCTTGTATGGCACGAGGATAACCTCCGGTTCGCCATTCTTTGCGATCACGACTTCTTCCCCGTTCTTTGCCTTTTCGATGAGTTTACTCAGATTCGTCTTGGCTTCGTGTATGTTCACCTTTGTCATATCGACCTCTCTTCAAGTTTAACATGCCTTAGCTAAGTACCACAATCTGATTAGCTAACCTCTAAAACCGTTTCTTATCCGCCGCTGCAAACTCGTCGCCATCTTTATACCTTGGCATCTCAACACGATTCCCAAGCTTTGATCCAATTGCGAGGCCGAGTTCGGCATTTTGGATCATCGCGTCCGTATCCCACCAATCTTTGTACTCGTCAGAAGCCTGATGATAGTACTTCGCCGTGTATTCGCTGAAAAATGCGAGTGCTTCGCCTTTCAATGGCGACACGAACGCATCTCCGTGCCGCAGCGAGATGGCCGGGACGCCGACCTTCGCAAACGGAAAATGATCCGAGCGGAAGAAGAATCCCTGTTCGGGCCGCATGTCGCCCTCAAGCGTCATATTCCGTTCTTTTGCGACCTCCTGGACGACAGCCTCGATCGTTGAGCGCTCCGCACCGAGGGCCGAAAAGTCAGTCACCTTGCCAAAAAAATTCACCCCGTCGATATTTACGTTTCCGGCGATGTTCTTGAGCGGCACGAGCGGATGAGAGGCGAAGTACTCGGCCCCGAGCAATCCCTGCTCTTCGGCCGTCGGGAAAAGAAAGTATGCGGACCGCTTTGGCCGGTCATTTTTCGGCATCCTTGCGATCGCTTCCGCAATACCGAGCGTCGCCGATACACCCGACGCGTTGTCGTACGCCCCGTTGTAGATCTTGTCGCCCCGGGAATCGGGTTCGCCGATACCGAGATGATCCCAGTGCGCCGTATACAGGACGTATTCGTTCTTCAATTTTGGATCACTTCCCTCGACGACGCCGACGACGTTCGGCGACTCGAACGTCTTGAACTCGCTCTTAAGGTTCAGTTTCACGCTCAGCCCCGTCTTTACAGGCTTGAAACCTCGTTTCTTTGCTGCGGCTATTAGTTCATCAAGACCGCCGACCATGCGCTTGGCGGCATCATGTGTGACCCACGATTTGATCGGCAGAAAGGGCGTAGCGTCCTGCTTTGTGCGGGCGATCTCGTATCGCCAGGAACCGTTGGAGGTGCGGACGACATTCCAGCCATAACCGGCTGATTCGTTGGTATGGATCAGGATCACGCCGGCAGCACCGCGGCGGGCCGCCTCCTCATACTTATAGGTCCAGCGTCCGTAGTAGGTGAGGGCGCGTCCGCCGAAAAGGTTCGGTTCGGCCTCGGTCGCGGGTGGGTCGTTTACCAACATCAGCAGGACCTTGCCCTTGTAATCTTCGGCGGGCCCGCTGTAATCGTTCCAGTTGTATAGAGGGGCATCGATGCCGTACCCGACAAAGACCAGTTCTGCGTTTACGGAAACATCAGCGGTCTGCGCACTGGTCGTCGCGACAAAATCGTCCCCAAAATCGAATGTCGAACGCCCGGATGGCCCCGAGATCTCCAGCTTCGTATTCGGGTCGGCCTTGACGCCGATCATCTTCACATTCTGAAAGTAGCTTTTCCCGTTTCCGGGCTTTACACCCACAGCCTTCATTTCGTCGGCTATGTACCGGGCCGCACGCATACCGCCGGCAGTCCCGGGGCCGCGGCCCTCGAAATCGTCAGCCGACAGGCGGATCACGCGTTGGCGCATCTTGGCGGCGTCGAAATGTTTGCTCAGGTCCTGCCCGATGGCGACCTGGCTTGTAATGACAAGAACGAGTGAAATGCTGAGTATTTTCTTCATATTAATGTAAAGGTTCACCTGTCGGGAACACGACACCTAAGGTGATTTCCAGGATCTACTTGACGGCCTATCCCTTGATCAATGCCATCGCTTCGGCTCTCGTCCGCGGATCTTTGCGGAAGCCGCCGAGAACGGCCGATGTGACCGTGATCGCACCTGGCTTTTTCACGCCGCGGAGCGTCATGCACGTGTGCTCGGCTTCAACGACGACCATCACCCCTATCGGGTCGAGTTCTTCGAATAATGTGTTCGCGATCTGCTGCGTGAGACGTTCCTGCACCTGCAGACGACGAGAGAAAATCTCGGCTATGCGTGCCAGTTTTGACAACCCGACTATCCGCCCGCCTTTCGGTATGTAGGCGATATGACACTTTCCGACGAAGGGAGCGAGGTGGTGTTCGCAGACCGACGCGATCGAGATGTCCTTCACAAGCACCATCTCATCGTGAGAATCGCCCGGCAGCGGAACGATATGTTCGCGGGCGCTTTGCCACATTCCCTCGGTCAGCTCGACGTAGAAATCGGCGACGCGCTCGGGTGTCTTCTGGAGGCCGTCGCGGTCCGGATCTTCGCCCATGCCTTGCAGCATAAGGCGGACGCCCGCTGCGATCTTGTCGCGATCTACTCTTGTCTTCTTCTTCGGCAAAGTTTGGTCCGCCCCCGGTGATCTTAATTTACTGATAGATTTTAGCTTTTATCGCCCTTATTTGCATTTTTGGACGGCCTCGGTGACCGTCTTTACCGAGACACCGTGCGCGGCCGCCGCTGCTTTGACGTCCTCAAACTCGGGTTGGCTGTTTACGGCTTCGCCGCTGATGAAGGCGGTCTTCACTGCAATTTCGCCATATTCGGTCGCGACGGTCCTCGTCTCACGCTCGAGGCTATGGCGCTCCATTCTCTGGATCCGAATACCGATCGTCGAAGTTTCGCGGTAAAGCAGGCCCAGCATCTCTTTCTCGCTTTCCGGAGTACAGAGTATTGAGACCTTTGTCGCGGGCCGGTTCTTTTTCATCTGGATCGGAGTGAACCAGCAATCGAGAGCACCGGCCTCGAAGGCCCTATCCATCACGTGCCCGAGGATCTGGGGTGAAAGGTCGTCGATGTTCGTTTCGAGGACGGTAACCTGCTCGGCAATCCCCGTATCTCCGATCCCTCGGGATTCGCCAATGATCAGCCGCAGAACGTTGGGGAACTTCGCATATTCGCGCGTCCCGGCTCCATAGCCGGACACTTCAGGTATCATCTCAGGTATGGCGGAGCAACTGTCACACAGCGTTGAGATTATCGCCGCTCCAGTCGGCGTGATCAGCTCGCCCTCGATCTCGGTTGAGTATATCGACAGGCCTTTTAGCAGCTCCGCTACTGCCGGCGGCGGGACGGGAAACTTGCCGTGTGCCATATCGACGAAACCGCTCCCGACATGGATCCTGGAACATGCGAAATGCTCTATCCCTAGCATCTCGAACCCGATGCACGAACCGACTATATCAATGATCGCGTCGAGGCCGCCTACCTCGTGGAAATGCACCTGTTCTATTTCGATGCCATGAACCGAAGCCTCGGCAGAGGCCAGGCGGCGAAATATCGAAACCGCACGTTCTTTGACAGTCACAGACAACGCCGAACCGCCGATGATCCGTTCGATCTCCGGCAGGTGGCGGTGTTTTTTTTCGTCCGGGATCGCGACGTCGACGTGAACCGATGAAATTCCCGACCGGTCGACCTTTGTCACCTTCAGCTCAAGATCGGGCAAGCCGAGTTTTTTCAATTCCGAAGTGAGCGCTGCGGCATCGACACCGGAGGCGATCAAAGCGCCCAGGATCATATTGCCGCTCGCACCGGCGAAACAATCGAAATACAGTGTTCGCATAAAGACCGAAGTTTAGCTTTTTGTCCCCGGAAATGTAAATCCTGACATGTTTACGGACGCGCCTACGCGTATTTATGCAGGTATTGCTATGTCCAACATTTCAAAGTTTCTTGCATTGATCACGATCGCGGCTTTTCTGAATGCAGCGGCCATGGCCGACACCCGGATCCGCTTCGCAAAGGGCCGGACATCTGCGACGGTCACGGGCCGGGTCGCGACCGGCGGCCGCGTCTGCTATTTTGCGGGAGCCCGCGTGGGGCAGCAGTTCACGGCAACTGTCAGTTCTAAAAGCGGCAAGGTCGTCATTTTCGAGAGCGGTGAGACGAGTTACGCCTACGAGGTCGATCAGAAAGGCGACCAATCCGTCTGCGTCGATAATATCGGCCGTGCGACGACCTATTCGCTTACGGTCTCGATCAAATAGGCAGCCTGCGTTTTGGCTAATGTTTCGGTTAGACCGTATAATTTCGGTTTCGAGTGCGTGATCCACTCTTAACCGTAATGACGCAAACCGAACTGCAATCCGTAATTCGCGACAAGGTCCGCGAATCCGCCCAGACACATTTTCAGGCCACGCTTGGCCAGATCGTCGCCGAAGTTCCGCCGAAAACTGAGCTCGGCGACCTTGCGTTCCCGGTCGCATTTGAGCTTGCAAAGCATATCAAGCAGGCGACCGGGGAAAAGCAGAACCCGCGGAGTATAGCGGAACAGCTAAAGCAGGACATAGAGTCGCTCGAGTTCGTTGACCGCGCCGAGGTCGCCGGTGCCGGCTATCTCAACGTTTTCTTCGACCGTGTAAAGTTCCTTTCGGAAAATCTGGAGGCCTCTCCACTTCCCTCATTAAGAGCGGCCGACGATCTTTCCGCACCAAAAGTTTGCGTCGAACACACCTCCGTCAATCCGAATAAAGCCGCACACATCGGACACGTTCGCAACTCCGTCCTGGGCGACACCTTCCAGCGGATACTAAGGGCGACGGGCAAGCGCGTCGAGGTGCAGAACTATATCGACAACACGGGCGTGCAGGTGGCGGATGTCGTCGTTGGGTTCATCTATGTGGAAGAGCGCGATCTCGATTCGATCAAGTCTCTTGATAAAGAGCTCGCAGAGAAGGGGATTTCGTTCGATCTCTATTGCTGGGATCTGTATGCAAAGGTCGGCCAGCTTTACCAATCGGACGAGGCCCTCAAGGCGAAACGCACGGAGGTGCTGCATTCGATCGAGGAAGGCGATGGTCCGACCGCAAAACTCGCCGACTATGTCGCGACCCGAAACGTGGAGTGCATCACAAAGACGATGGAACGGCTTTCGATCCGATACGATCTGCTGCCGCGTGAATCTGAGATCCTGCATTTGCACTTCTGGAACAAGGCTTTCGAGCAAATGAAGGAACGCGGCGTCATACATCTCGAAACTGAGGGCAAGAATGCAGGCTGCTGGGTAATGCCCTTCGAGGAGCATACAGGCACTGAGGAGCACGAATCGGACAAGATCCTCGTCCGCTCGAACGGGACCGTGACCTATACCGGCAAGGACATCGCCTACCAGATGTGGAAGCTCGGCATTCTGGGAATGGACTTTTTCTACAAGCCATTCGTCAAGTACGCCGACGGTAAGGAAGTTTGGATAACCACCGCCGCGGAAAGCGAGCACGTCGCGGGCGCACCGGTTTTCGGCCATGGCGAAAGGGTCTATAACGTGATCGATTCACGGCAGTCGTACCCGCAAGAGATCGTGAGAAAGGGTGTCGCCGCGATCTATCCTGAAAAGGGCGAAGCGGCAAGCGTGCACCTCTCCTATGAAATGGTGGCGCTGTCGCCGTCCGCCGCCGAAGAGTTGGGATTTGAGGTCACGGACGAAGACCGGAAGAAGCCCTTCATCGAAATGAGCGGGCGAAAGGGCCTCGGTGTAAAAGCCGACGATCTGATATCGAGGCTTGAAGATAAGGCCTTCGAAGAGGTGGAATCCCGCCATCCCGATTCCCCGGAAGAAGAAAAGAAAAAGATCGCCCATCAGATCGCTGTCGGCGCCCTGCGATATTTTCTCCTGAAATTTACACGAAACACGGTGATAGTTTTCGACTTCAAAGAAGCCCTGTCGTTCGAGGGTGAGACCGGTTGTTTTTGCCAATA
>JAJNPX010000166.1 GCA_021155145.1 Acidisarcina sp.
ATCCAAAGGTCATCGGTATTCCGGATTCGGGTAGTCGAAGCGGGCGCCGGCGTCCCATTCGGTTCGCTGATTGCCGTAGGCGGGAATTCCGCCATTCTCTTTGAGCATCGATCCAAGGTGCATCAGGTTCCACGTCATGAACGTAGTGTTTCGCTGCGTGAACTCATTCTGTTCGGCGCCCGAATCCGGATCAAGGTACGACGGACCTGGGCCCGCCTCGCCTATCCAACCGGCGTCTGCCTGCGGCGGGACAACATAGCCGAGATGTTGAAGCGAGTAAAGAATGTTCATTGCACAGTGTTTTATTCCGTCCTCATTTCCGGTAATGATGCAGCCGCCTACCTTGCCGTAATAAATATACTGTCCGAGCCGGTTTGTCTTCCCCGACTCGGAATACAATCGCTCGATCACACGGGCGCAGACCGACGACTTATCCCCCAGCCAGATCGGAGTTCCGATCACAAGGATATCTGCGGCCATCACTTTTTCGCTGATCGACGGCCAGTCGTCACGTTCATGGCCGTGCTTTGTCATATCCGGCTGCACGCCGGGCGCGATATTGTGGTCGACTGCACGGATCAATTCGGTGTTTACACCGTGCTCCTCCATGATCGCGATCGACTTCTTCATCAACCCTTCAGTGTGCGAAACTTCGGGCGAGAGCTTTAGAGTGCAGCCGATGAACAATGCTGTCAGATCAGAAAAATCGCGCCGGTCGGAACCGGCCGGCAGTGGACTTATTTCAGTCATTAATTCTTTCCCGTTCTCTTGGTGGCCGATTCGACCAGGTTTCGAAGTCCTGTCCGTGCGTTTCTCACAGCCAGATCATCCGTTGAGATGTTATGCCTTTCCGCGATAAATACAGGATCGTTGTATGCGACAAATACCTGTCCTTTCTCGTCCTCAAAAACGATCATCTTTTGCGGCAGGTCAAGAGCAGCCGTTTGGGACATCATCATCATTGGTGTCCCCATCTGCGGATTGCCAAAAATAAAAAGCATAGTGGGCCTAAGTTCCTGGCCGACCCCCTTTGCATTTGCGGAATGGTCGATCTTCGCGAGTATCTTCAATGCCGGATCAGCGTTAATGGCAGATTCCAGTCTTGTAACGGTCTCGGCAAACGAACTCTCGCTTCTGACCTGCACAACGCCGTTACTGTCTGCAGCTGAAACTTTCGCAACGCCGGGTCGGATGTCCGCACCGCCGAGGCCGAGAACATATGCAGATACCAACGACGTCAAAAAAAGTAACCGTAGGATCGGTTTTGAAAATTCTTTCATACGAGACTCCTCTTTAGCTGACGACCAACATCACTATATCAAAAGACTATTTCGAACTTGTATCTCGTACGGCGGCCGACCCCATTGTAGAAAGCGCCGAAGTCCGGGCTGTCCAGGTTGTTCTGAACATCGCGCGGGTTAAAGTGGTTCGTAAGGTTAAAGAATTTTACTCCTGCCCTTAGTTTATACTCCTTGCCGCGAAAGCCGACCTTGAAATCCTTTAGTACCTGAACATCCGCAGAAAAGAAATCGGGAAAGCGGCGATCAGAATTGCGGGGACCGATGAAATTCTGGTTCTCGTCAACGATCGAATACGGAAACCCGGTCCGCCAGTCGATCACCGGTGTGAATGTCAGTCCGAATGGCAGACCGATGTCACCCCAGAAAAGAAATCTATCTGGAGAATCAAAGGCCAGGCGTGAATACTCGTTGGCTCGGAGGATCGGATTTTGGATATTGCCGCCAAAACTCCCGAACGTGTTGAGGTCACCTACCGCGCGGTTGCGGGTATAGGAAAAGAATAGATCTCGGTTTCCCTGCAATCTGAGGCGCGTCATTAGGAGCAACTCCCGATAGCTCGATCTTCCGTCGTTTCCAAGCAGATAGGCACCGTCATCAGGCGATGTGCCCAGAACCGGCCTCAGGATAAAGTCGCGTCTGGTTGTTCTCTGCTCATAACCTATTCGCACCAGAAAGCGATCGGAGAGCTCACGGTCCAGCTGCAAACTCCAGCCGATGCTGTACGGCGTTTCGATATCGCCATTCTCAAGGACTTTCTGGAAGAGAGTTTCCTCTACCGGCGTGACCCCATCGGACGCAAAGCGGCGGATCAATAGGCTTTGGCCTTGTTCGAAAACCCCGACATTTATGGGGATCTTTGAGAAAAATGCGCCCACGCCTCCGCGAATAACGGTCTTGTTGTCGTCCGAGGGCGAGAATACGAATCCCAGACGCGGCGCGGGATTAAGGGTCTCGCCAAGATTGTCGCGGTCGAACCGCACGCCCAGATCAAGTGTCAGATGCGGATCGATCGTCCATTTGTCATGCACGAAAAAGCCGATCTCTGATTTATTGCGGCTCAATAGGCCGTCGCCCAAATAAGTTTGAAGCTGATTCAATGATCCGTCAGCGCGCACGATCCGCACATCCGTATTTGCTGACGATCCGTCAAAGGTCGTGTAGCCGAAGCCTCCGCCAAATTTCAATAAATGCTGTCCGTTCCATTCGATGGTCGGCAGGCTGTAAACCGTCTGCGCCTCATAGCGTAGGCTCTCGCGATTCTGACGGTTGAAAAAGCCGCCAGAATTCGCTTGGGGAGCGATCGTAAAAACCTCGGTGCTGTTGCCAAAGACATCCGCGTCTGCCTGCTT
>JAJNPX010000427.1 GCA_021155145.1 Acidisarcina sp.
CATTGCCGAAAAGAGCGCGGCGGGCGAATTTGCCATTACCTACGCCGAATTCAATCGCTATACGCCGAAGGAGATCATGAGCGGCGAGGCCAGCGACCTCGACGATGGGATATATCACACGCTCCTGCTCGACTATCTTGATCTGGACGGCGACGGTGTCGGCGAGATCGTCGTTACTTCGCAGGCTTTCGAGGGGCGAAACTTCGGGGTCTATCAAAAGAAAGCCGGCAAGTGGACCAAGATACATGAGAGTTATAACTATCGCTGCGGCTACTAGAGCCGCGCAATAAAGCGGGCGAAGGCGCTTTCCCGGGGCGCCTTTATTTGTTTATGAAGATCGTTTTTATGGGTACGCCGCAGGCGGCGGTCGCCAGCCTGCAGAGGTGTCTGATGGACGGGCACGAGATAGTTGCCGTCTATACCCAGCCCGATCGGCCGGCCGGGCGTGGGAACAAGATCAGGTATTCACCGGTCAAGGAGTTTGCGGTGGAGAATGCTCTCACGGTCCTGCAGCCCGAACGGATCAAGACGCCTGATGCCTTCGATCAATTTGCCAAACTTGGTGCGGATATCGCCGTCGTCGTCGCTTACGGCCGCATCCTGCCCCGATCATTTCTCGATGCGTTCCCAAAGGGCGCGGTAAATGTGCATTTTTCGCTGCTGCCCAAATACCGCGGTGCCGCCCCTGTGAACTGGGCGATCGTGAACGGGGAAACGGTGACCGGGGTGACCACTATGAAGATGGACGCCGGGCTCGACACGGGCGATATTCTTCTTCAACGCGAGGCCGAGATCGGCGAGGCTGAGAATTCGATCGAGCTGATGGACCGACTTGCTATCCACGGTGCCGAGCTCTTGTCCGAAACGCTTTCGAATTTCGATGAGATAATTCCGGTGCGGCAGGATCATGAACGGGCCACCTATGCGCCGATACTAAAAAAGGAAGACGGCCGCTTTGCGTGGACACAGACTTCCGTCGAGATCGCCCGGCGCGTACGTGGCTTTCAGCCCTTTCCGGGTACTTACACCGATCTTCGGGGGAAGAAACTTACCATTTGGGACGCGGCGGCGATTACGGACCTGGCCGATGACCGACACCCGGGCGACGTCATTGAGGCCGCCGGAGACTCGCTACTGGTAGCGTGCGGCGAAAACACCGCACTGCTGATCCGCGAGATCCAACTCGAAGGCAAGAGGAGGATGAGCGCCCGCGACTTCCTCAACGGCCTACATTTAAGGCCGGGTGACCGCCTAATCTGAACGATCCGTGACCAGCCATTCTTCGGCTGCTTCTTCGGTCTCAAATGCCTTGATCGTCAGGCCGCGATTCTCCCCGACCAGTATCCCGAAATCGTTCAGGCTCGAATGTTCCGGATATGTATCGACGAACGCGACCCGAATGCCCTTGACCGGCAGATCAGACAGGTCCGTGACGAGCTGATGGACCTCGGCGATCGAGATGACCTCGGGGATGTCCTCGACGACGAGGATCTTCCTGTGTTCTGTGGCAAGCAAAAGGCCGGCTATCTCGCTCCAATATGCATGGGCGATCTCCAGGGTGCCTCGCTGCCCGGTAACTTTAACGTAAAAATACTGGCCTCGGTCTTCGGCCGATAATGAATATTCTTTCTTTGGTTCGGTGGTGCTCACTGTCTTATGCGTAAATTAATGCGTAATTTGCTTAGTATAAGAATTTACAACTAAAACTCCAACTACCAAAACATACGCTTATGAACGCGGCCGAGTTCGGCCTAATTGCGGGTGTCGGTCTGAATGCCGTGGGCCGTGCATTGGCGTATAATCTATCGCTTCGTGTATGAAGTACGAAATTTTCACATTTTACCGTTTTCAGGACATGTCAGCGTTGGGGCCGCTCCCCGAACTTCGCGACCGATTGCGTCGATCGATGTTTGAGGAGGGAATTGTCGGCACCGTCATTCTTGCGGACGAAGGCATAAATTCTACGGTCTGCGGCACGTCGGATGCGGTGGCTAGGTTCATTGCGGCTGCCTCCGAGATGATCGATCGGCCGATAGCGGGCAAGTCTTCCTTTTCAACTTCGCCTCCATTCCGAAAGGTCGATGTGAAGATCAAAGCGGAGATCGTAACCCTTAAACGACCGGTCGATATGAGCCGCGGTGCGGGAACTCACGTAAAGCCGTCGCAATGGAACCGAATACTCGACGATCCCGAGGTCCTTCTTTTGGATACCCGCAACGATTACGAATTCCGCACCGGCTCATTTGCCGGCGCGATCAATCCGGAGACGGAGAAATTCAGCGATCTGCCCGATTTTGTGAACCAGAATCTGGATCCGGAGAAGCACCGAAAGGTAGCGATGTTCTGCACCGGCGGCATCAGGTGTGAAAAGTTTGCCCCATTTATGAGGGGAATGGGATTTCAGGAGGTATTTCAGCTCGAAGGCGGAATACTGAAGTATCTCGAGGAAGTGCCGCCCGGTGAACAGCGTTGGCGGGGTGAATGCTACGTCTTTGACCGGCGCGTCACCGTAAAAGAGGATCTCGCTCCCGGAAACATCGAAGACCTTTCGCAGGCACGATAGATGAACGTATCACCAGCGAGGGCGGCGGCCTTTGACGTATTGGTCCGGATGGAGCGACACCGGGCCTTCTCGTCCGTGCTCCTGCCCGAGTTCGAGGCGAATTTGTCCGAGCGCGACCGCGCACTTTGCCATCAACTCGTGATGGGCGTGCTGCGGAGGAAGCTCATTCTGGATGCGTTGATAGA
>JAJNPX010000430.1 GCA_021155145.1 Acidisarcina sp.
ATCCGTCCAGTCTTCGCCGATGGCCTTTGTCCGATCATTGGCGGTCGCTATCTCGCGAATGAATTCAAGGAGCTCGGCCCGGTCGGTTGTTTCGATCTCGATAAGCTGCCGGTACACAAGATTCAGATAGGTATTCTCGAATTTTGAATATTGAAAAACAGTGCCCTCGTCGGCCTCGAGCTCAGCCTTCAACGCACGGATGAAATCGAAATTTGGAAACCGCCCGGGCGATATGTTCAGGAATTCGCCTTTGTGTTCGAGAGTTCCATCGGCGTAAACCACGTGGTGCGAGAACTGAAACGCGATGCCCTCATAGGGCCGTCGGCCCGCGTTATAAGGTATCGCGGGCATCGATGTTTCAAAGTCGATGAAGTGAAGCGGAAATTGCCAGGATCCGAATTCAGCCGCGAGGCCCGCGCTGTCGATATGGCATTCCGGATCATTGCTGCACGCCTTCGTTATCTGAAGCAGTTGGCGTTGCGTACGCGAAAGGCCTGGATGACCGGGCTCCTTCAAATTCAGATCTGCTTCGGTAACCTGATCGATGCTGACCCTTCCTTCCGCGATCAGCTTGTCCTTGCACTTAAGGTCCCACACGTCGAGCACCGATTGGCGTGCGAAATGCTCGTCGCCCCAACCGAAGATCTCCGACCAGCATTCCCGAAATCCATCCTGCAGCCCAAGGGCCGATTGAACCCCACTTGACCGAAACTCACATTTTGCACAAGCGGCAGTTGCCCGCGGTGTCATCTTTTCATCGCGTGCGTAATGCTCGGCAAGAGCCTTTGCAGTTCCCTCGAATGTCAGGCCCAGCGGACTCTCAAAAAGGTCGCCATCAATAAGGCCGTCGCAGATCTCATCCACGTTCTCGACTCGAAGGAGCCAAACAGCAAGGTCCTCCGCGGTAAGGCCGCTGACGGTGACATTTGTGCCGGCCGCCGTTCGCGAGACGCGAAACTTTTGATTCAAACCGTCGGTCGGGCAACGCTGAGACTTATCGACAAGGGCAAGATGCGCCCGCACTTCCCGCTCGGGAAACGCCTTGCGGATCACCATTTTTTGAAACGCTACATCGTTGAGATATGGTATCCAGTCCGCGATCAGGCCGTTTCCGCGCTTCTTTGTAAATGAATCGCTCAGCGGGTCGAAGGACTTCGACTTCACCTCGTATAAGAAGATCACCCCGTCCTTTACTTCGACAATATCGGCGTATATAAAGTAGCTTTCTGCCTGAAAAGCCGCTTCGTAAATGATACTGTCGCCCGACTCGATCATCCGCCGCGTCTCAGCCAATGCGTCGCCCGCAAAACCACGCCCGATCTCAACGCCGCCGGGGAAATAATGCTTGGCCAGTTCGCCGATCTGATATCCGCCATTCGCGAGCTCTTCGAGAAATCGGTCGTCGAGCTTCTGATCCGCATAGACCTCTTTCTTTCCCGTGTAATAGAGTTTGGTCGGACATTCGACCCCCAGCTTGAAACGCGATTTTGTGAGGTAACGTTGCTCTGACATAATAGGAGTGTGTCGTTGTATTTTATGCGAGTTTTGCCGCTTTTGGAAAGATTGCCTAAAGCTTGACAACGCCGCGGGAAATTCCTAATCTTTAGGTTCGTCTCGGCCAGCCCGGGACACGCCATATTCCGCAGTAGCTCAATGGCAGAGCATTCGGCTGTTAACCGAAGGGTTGTAAGTTCGAGTCTTACCTGCGGAGCCAATTTGACCGACAAAGAACGGGTGCCGATGAGGTGCCCGTTTTTGATTGTTTGCAATGGTACATTCTGACGCCCTGGGGGGTTACCATGAGTCACTCCGCTAGGGTTGGGCACCGGAGCGTCGTGTTTGGGTTGTCGTTTATCGCAGGGAGGCGTTCAGCCTCTCGAGCGCGGCGGAGCCGGGCGAAAGGTCTTCTTTTGTCAAAGCGTTAAGCGGCCGGTCGGTGGTATTGAGAAGCTCGTGCAGATCTACGGAGTTTTCGTTCACGTAGAGCAGCCCGGTGAGTATCTCGCCGCGGCGTTTTGCCTGACGCACGGCGTTGGTGGCAGAAAGGCGGTCATACGGATCCCAGTCTTTTTCCAGTTTATTTAGGCGAATGACGGAGCCGTCGTGCATCGTGAGGTCTTGTACGGAACCCGCTTCGTAGCTAGTCGTGATCTCGCGCATCATTGGCACAAAGTCCAAGGTCGCCGTCGCCGCCACGTGTTCGCGAACGTAATCGTAAGACTTGGTCGAGCCTGTATTGTTGTTAAAGGTGACGCAAGGCGAGATGACGTTCAGGAACGCAAAGCCGTTGTGATGCATCGCGGCCTTAAGCAAAGGCGTCAATTGTTCCTTATCCCCTGAAAAGCTCTGTGCGACGAATGTCGCGCCCAGCTCGATGGCCAAACTTGCAAGGTCGATCGCGGCAAAGAGGTTCTCGTGTCCGGTCTTGTTCCTGGAACCGGCGTCGGCGGTGGCGCTGTCCTGGCCCTTGGTCAGGCCGTAGCAGCCATTGTTCATCACCAAATAGACCATTTTAAGATTCCGCCTGACGACGTGGACGAACTGCCCCATCCCGATCGATGCCGTGTCGCCGTCGCCTGAGACCCCAAAATAGATCAGATCGCGGTTAGCAAGATTTGCCCCCGTCGCAACCGACGGCATCCGCCCATGCACCGAATTGAACCCGTGCGAATTCGACAAAAAGTAGGCCGGCGATTTCGAAGAGCAGCCGATGCCCGAGAGCTTTGCCACCTTGTGCGGCTCGATGTTCATCTCCCAACACGCCTCGACGATCGCCGCGTTGATCGAATCATGCCCGCACCCCGCACACAGCGTCGAAAGCGAGCCCTCATAATAATCGACCGTGTACCCAAGGTCGTTTTTCGGCAATGCCGGATGTCGAAATGTTGATCTAACGTAGGTCATTTAAGATTGTTCCATTCGTCGGCGGTGATGTCGTTATCGAGGATGTCACCCGCTTCTCGCAGCATCATCCGCAACTGGGGCACCGAATACTCTGCATTTGATGGGACGGTCAGCCGATGATCTTCGAAAACAAGGAACTGATGTTTCGAACCGGAATATGGGCCATCAAAGCCGAGGCGTCGCAACTTGCGAATAAAATCCTTCCTCTTACACGGACTCCACTGGCTCATACGTCGGCGTCCGATTCAAATTGATATTGGCAAGAACAGGTAACTCATGTCCGAGCTTTAGTCCGACCAGGACCCAGTCCTCCAATGTAGATCGCAATTCGCTTTCGCATTCCCGCAATGTCTTTGCAAAGGCTACAACACCTTTACAAGAGGGGATACGCCCGGCGAAGCTGTCGTCCTCAAGCTTGTCGTACTCGGCTTGTTCCAAAGCCGATTCGACGTAATCGCTTAAAATATAGTTCCCTGACATATCAATATTCTACCACGCCACGACATTTGCTGTGTTTGCGATTCATGCCAGCACCCCGCACAAAACGTCGAAACGTGAGCCCTCGCGAGAAAGACCAAGTACCCAAGGTCATTCTTCGGCAATGCCGGATGTCTGAATGTTGATCTTACGTATGTCATAAACGGAACGCGGATGCCCTTGTCTGCAAACCAATTATGGCTTTGGAATACCCAAATCCTTACAAATCTTCAATATCAACTTGTCATTGATCTCAGTGTGTCGCGGAACTGCGGAGCGGCGGTTCTGCGATGGATTATGCCACCAAGAGTGACTGCTGCCTTCGCGAAACAATTCGCATCCGTGTTTCGTAAGATGCCTGATCAACTCACGACGCTTCATGCAGCGATCAAAGCTTCCTCAAAACCAGCACCAGCCATACGGCGCGCGTCCTCGCGATTGAACTCTAGCGCTTCGTTCAAAGTGACGCGAAGGCTCTCCATCAGTTCTTCACGAGTCCGTTCCTGGCAATTGACGCCGGGCACCTCTTCGATCCAGCCGATCCACCAATCACCGTACTGTTTTACTACCGCGGTGTAGTTGTTTTGCATAGTCTTATTTTAACACCCTCGGCAATGCCGGATGTCGAAACGTTGAT
>JAJNPX010000439.1 GCA_021155145.1 Acidisarcina sp.
ACTATGAGCTCATCTCTATTCCGTACAAAATCCATAACCCGGATCCAGGCAGACGCGGCCGCGGGCCTCGGTGATCACAATCCCGAATCGACCGTACCGACCCATGGACTGCGGCGGACCTTGGGCGTTTTTGACCTGACCTTGATGGGCATCGCCGCGATCATCGGCGCCGGAATTTTTGCAATGGTCGGAAAGGCTTCGTACAACGGCGGCCCGGCGGTGGCACTTCTTTTCGTGTTTACCGCATTCGCATGCGGATTTTCGGCACTTTGCTATGCGGAGTTTGCCTCGCGGATACCGGTCGCGGGCTCGGCCTACACATACGCATACGCGTCGATGGGTGAGTTCATTGCGTGGATAATCGGCTGGGACCTGATCGTCGAATACGCAATCGGCAACATCGCCGTCGCCATTTCGTGGAGCGATTATTTCACCGGCCTTCTAAAGGGCTACGGCATCGATATCCCGCTGCATTTCACGATGGATTTCCTTACCGCAAAGCGCGGATTCGTGGCGGTCAACGAATCGGTTGCCGGCGGTGCCACCGTGGATTCGCTCACAGCGGCGTGCACAAACTCGGACGCCGCCGTTTCCTGCGGACAGCTTGACGGCTATCTCGCCTGGTTAAATGCTCCGCATATCGGCGGTATCCCGATCGTCGCCGACCTGCCCGCATTGCTGATCGTGGTCATCATCACGACCCTCGTATTCATCGGCATCCGCGAGTCAAAGTTCGCCTCGACCACGCTCACCATCCTCAAGGTGGGCATCATCCTGCTCGTGATCTTCCTCGGCCTGAATTACGTCAATCCGGCCAACTGGTCGCCTTTTGCACCTAATGGCGTCGAAGGCGTATTAAAGGGCGTGTCCGCCGTGTTCTTTGCATACATCGGTTTCGACGCCCTCTCGACCACTGCCGAAGAGTGCAACAACCCGCAGCGTGACCTGCCGATCGCGATAATGCTGTCGCTTGTGATCTGCACTATTCTTTACATCGCGATCGCACTCGTGCTGACGGGAATGGTGAGTTATACGAAGCTGGATGTCGGCGATCCGCTGGCATTCGTCTTCGGCCCGGAAGGCGCGAATATCCCGTGGGTCTCGGGCATCATCGCGGTCAGTGCGGTCATCGCACTCGCTACGGTGTTTCTGGTGTTTCAGATCGGCCAGCCGCGCATTTGGATGGCGATGAGCCGCGACGGGCTTCTGCCGCGGATATTCTCGTCCATCCATCCGCGATTCAAGACGCCCTGGTTCTCTACCATCATCACCGGCATCGTCGTCGCGATCCCGGCCTTGTTCATGAACCTTACAGAGGTGACCGATCTTGCGAGCATCGGTACGTTGTTCGCCTTTGTCGTGGTCTGTGCGGGCGTATTGTTCAAGGATGCGGAGTTCAAACTGAGCGGTACCAGATTCGTCCCCTATATAAATTCGCAGTTCTTTTTGCCCCTGATCCTTATCGTCGTTGTCGCAACGGTCTATTATTTCTATCCCGGGTTCATCGGGGATTTCCTCACGCTCAGGCCGGCTGAGGGCGAGAGCATGCTGGGTGCGTTCTCACACAAGATACCGATGATCTTTTTCCTGATCGTCGGCACGACGCTCCTGTTCTTCAGCCTTACCCGAAAGCTCTCGCTGATCCCGATCCTCGGGCTGCTTTCCTGTCTCTATCTGATGACCGAGCTGGGTGTGACCAACTGGATCAGGTTCGGCCTGTGGCTGATCGCCGGGCTCATCATCTACGGCCTATACGGCTACCGACACAGCAAATTGAATGCGCCAGACGCAGAGTCCGTTTAGCGGAATTGGGTCGACTTGACCCAGCCGGGCCGCTGCATCTGTCCATTGCGGGCCTCGAGTGCGAAGCCCGCATAGGTGTCGCAGTTCAATATAGTCTTGTCCCGCTTGAGCTTTTGCATGCCCTCGTCGGTTACCCAGCCTTTCGCGTGATGGCCGATATCGCCGCGGGTCTCGACGTAGTGCCGCATCTCGCGTATGAATACGAACGCGGCAAAGTCCTGGATCTCACTCGCAAAATAGGCCCCGCGGCGAAAGACGATCTTGCCGGTCAGGTCACTCTTGTCAAAAAATCCTCCCAGACGTGCGAAAGCGACGGAGCTGATGCCTTCGCCCTCGTCCGTCGTGTCGAGTGTGCAGTAAGCGTCGGGGCGGTCGAGGATGTTCAGCATTCGGCTATAGACGTCGTAGATGAGCGTCAGATCGGCATCCACTGTTCCGCCCGCACTCAGGCGAAAGTGCCTGTCGATCAGCGCCATCGAGCCGCCGCCGAAGAGGCCGCCGACCTTTGCGGAATTTATCTTCATCATGGCCGCGTGGACACATGATTTGGTGTATGGCGCATGGCGGAGCATATTTGCAAGCAGCCAGCCGTCGGTGGCCATGCTCGGGGGCAGATACGGCTGGATCCAGCGTTGCCGCTTTACGTTGAGCATGGTTATCGTCTGTTTGCCCGGGTCGATGCGGCCGTCGCAGCCGCTCCAGCCAAAATGCTTCTGCTGAAAGGCCCTGATCGCGCCTATCGTTTTCGGGCCGCAGAGGCCGTCGATCTTGAGAGGCGGGGCCGGGCCGCCGTCGATCGGCGGAACCTGGTCGAGCCCGTACTGGATGTTGAATACATCGTCTTGTTTATTGACGCCGCCTTGCCCGACGGACGCCGTGATAGTGATGTCCCCTTCGGGGCGGCGCGGGTCGATCACGCCTCCGCCGCTTGACGTTTTTGCCGGGGCGAACGTACATTCGCCGTCGGGCAGCATATGAGCACATGGTCCTGGCATCTCTTCACCTCACAAACTTTTATGACGGACGCCTCCGAGGTTTTTGCGGTCGCGTGGGCCGTCGGCTTTTGACAGCTTTTGATCGCGGTGCCTAAACTCAACACCGATGCCAGCCGCACAAGCACCCGAAGGATCCCGCCTGACCACTCGTGTGGTCAAGGGCAGCATCTGGACGCTTGCCGGCCAGATGGCGCCGCTTGGCGTATCGCTCATCACCACGCCGATAGTCATCCGGCTTCTCGGCGCGGAGAGCTACGGCGTCTTGGTCCTTTTCGTGATCATTCCCCAGTATCTCTATTTTGCCGACTTTGGGATGTCGCTTGCCTCCACCAAATTCGGCTCGGCGGCCTTCGCAGCGGGTGACCGGACGAAAGAGGCGGGCGTCATCCGCCTGGCGGCGCTGATCTCGCTTTTGGTGTCGATCCCCGTCGCCGCACTGCTCGCGATCTTTGCGGCACAGGCGGCTCAACTCTTTAACGTCCCTGAGCGGCTTCTGGCCGAGACCACTATGGCCATCAGGTTCGTGGCGGCCACGCTGCCGCTTACGCTTCTCGGGATCATATTCAATTCGCCGCTCCTCGCACGCTTGCGGATGGACCTCCATACATTGGTCGCCGCCGGTTCGCGGATACTCGGGATGATAGCGATCCCGATAGCCATATACCTTGGGTTCGGCCTCGTCGGTGCTGCGGTCGTGCTGTTCGCCGCGGCCGCGCTGAATGTCGTGGGCCAATTGGCATTGTCCGCATTTCTTTTGCCCGAGATGCTCGGCCTTTCGCTGGACCGCCGGTCGCTCCCCCAATTGATGCGTTTTGGCGCGTCGATGTGCATAGCCGCGGTGGCGGCGATGGCTCTGGTCAACCTGGAGAAAGGCGGCCTTTCGGCCCTTTCATCCGTCACACAGCTTGCTTATTATTCGGTGGCATTTTCGCTCGCGGCCGTTTTGACGTTTGCCTCCGGTGCGATGCAGCAATCGCTGATACCCGTCTTTTCGCAGCTTCAGGGAGCCGAGCATGAGGCCGAGCGGAACCTGATCTTCTCTCGGGCGATCCGGATGATGCTTCTTGCGATGCTGCCGTTCGTGGGCCTCGCCGGTATCATCGCCGAGACCGGGATCACGCTCTTTGCTGGCGAGGAATTCGGCCGCGAGAGCACGCTGCCGTTCTATGTGCTGTTGTCGGGCATCACGTTCATGATCGCCACCTATACACCTTCGGCGGCGATCATCGCCTCGGGCCGCACCGAGCTGTTCGCCAGGCTTTACTGGCTCGAACTTCCGCCCTACGCCCTGCTTGTGTGGATATTGGTCTCGCGGTATGGCGCCGTCGGCGCCGCTGCGGCATGGAGCACGCGGGCCGCGGTCGATTCGATACTTCAGTTTCAGATCGCCCAGCGGTTTTCCGGCGTCCATTTCGACCTCCAAAGGAGTTCTTCGGCCCTGGTAGCGGGGGCGATCGCGGCTGTCCCTTTCGTTCTGTATCTCGTGTTCGGCCTTGGTCTGTTTGGCGGCCTGTTGGCCTCGGCGGTTGGAATGGCCGTGTACGCGGTATTTGTCTGGCGATTCGCGCTTCTCGCCGAGGAAAAGGCCTGGTTCATTGAGCGATCTCGAGCCTTTCCGGGCTTTTGAACCCGCAAGATCCAACACTCCGTACTTCCAATCCGCACGCAAAATGTTAGACTAACGCTTTGCGAAACCTGCGGCCGCCTCACTCGGACGCCTTGGTTTCTCTCGGATCTCTATTCTATGAAACCACTCGAAGGCAAGAGGATCCTCGTGACCGGCGGGACCGGTTCGCTGGGGCA
>JAJNPX010000445.1 GCA_021155145.1 Acidisarcina sp.
ACCAATTCGACCTTTTCGAACTGATGCTGGCGGATAAGCCCTCGCGTGTCGCGGCCGTAGCTTCCCGCCTCGCTGCGAAAGCACGGCGTATAGGCGGTGTAACGCTTCGGCAGATCGCTTGCATCGAGTATCTCGCCGGCATGATAGTTGGTCACAGGCACCTCGGCCGTGGGGATCAGCGCGAACTTGCGCTCATCCGTAGTGTGAAACAGGTCTTCGGCGAATTTCGGAAGCTGGCCTGTACCAAACAATGCGGCCTCATTGACCAGGAACGGCGGCAGCGTCTCGGCGTATCCGTGCTCGCGGGTGTGCACATCGAGCATAAAATTCACCAGTGCACGCTCTAAACGGGCACCGGCACCATTTAGGATCGCAAAACGCGCTCCAGCGATCTTTGCAGCCCGGTCGGTGTCGAGGATTCCCAGAGCCTCCGCAAGGTCAACGTGGTCCTTTGGCTCGAAATCAAATACCCGCGGCTCACCCCATTTCCTTATCTCGACGTTGGCGGATTCGTCCTTCCCGACAGGAACGTCTTCGGCCGGTATATTCGGCAGGTTGATGAGTATCTCGCGTATCGCGGTTTCGGCATCGTCACGGCGTTTGTCCAGCTCGGTCTGTTTTTCCTTCAGGCCAGCAACTTCCGCTTTGCGGGCGTCGGCCTCATCCTTTTGGCCCGCCTTCATCAGGTCGCCGATCTCTTTGCTTGCGGCGTTTCGAGCCTGGTTTATCGCATCCGATTCACTTATGACCGACCGCCGCTCGGTGTCGAGGTCGACAAAACGATCGAGCGCATCCGGAGGAGATCCGCGATCGGCCAACGCCTTCTTTACGGCATCGAGATTTTCACGTACGTAGTTAAGGTCGAGCATAGATAGGAACCTGCCGTCATTGTTTGTTTTGGGCCTTGATATGACCTAAAATCCAAGGTTCGTACCTGACGGCGAATAATAAATTTACCAGTCTTTTTATGAATCAAACAGTTCGCAAAGCCATTTTCCCCGCCGCCGGACTCGGCACGAGATTTCTGCCCGCGACCAAAGCATCGCCAAAGGAAATGCTCCCGCTCGTCGATAAGCCGCTGATCCAATATTCGGTCGAGGAAGCGGTTGAGTCCGGGTGCGAATCCCTTCTGATCATAACGGGGCGTGAGAAAAGCTCGATCGAGAATCATTTCGATATCTCATTTGAGCTCGAGCAGATGCTCAAAGAGAAGGGCAAGGACGAGCTGTTCGAGCAGGTGAGGGCTATCTCCGACATCGCCCGTATCAGCTACACACGGCAGAAGCAGGCTCTGGGGCTCGGCCATGCCATCTATCAGGCAAAGGATTTTGTCGGTGACGAACCATTTGCGGCCCTTCTAGCGGATGACGTCGTCGATGCCAAGAAACCGGCGTTGAAACAGATGATAGAGGTCTTTGAAAAGTATCAGTCGCCCGTGATCGCGACGATGCAGGTCGCCGGAGAGGCGATATCGCGCTTCGGCGTGATCGATGCTGATGAGGTCGAGCCCGGCGTTTTCAAGGTCAATGATCTGGTCGAAAAGCCCGCCTTTGCCGAGGCACCCTCGGACCTCGCGATAATAGGCCGATACATCTTTACTCCCGACATCTTCGATGCCATCGACCGTACCGAGCCCGGTGCGGGCGGCGAGATACAGATCACCGACGCCATGCGAATTCTTCTTAAAAAGCGCCCTCTATACGCCGTAAAACTAGAGGGCGTAAGGCACGATGCCGGCGACAAGCTTGGCTTTTTGATCGCTACGGTGGAATTTGCATTAAAACGCAAGGATCTGGCGAGAGATTTCAAGGCTTATCTGAGAGGGTTGAACCTCGATGATCAATAATGTAATTACTTAGTGATCACTTTTATTTGACTTTTTGCTCGGACCGTTTCCCATGAGCACTTAACCCGATCTGCAACAGTATAAGTAGAGTGATGCTCACCGCAAGAACGGCCATTCCCGACCTAAGGCTACCCGAATAATTCGACAAAAATCCGATCAGCCATGTCACCACAGTGGCCCCTAAAGTGCCGCAAATAAAGAGCGGAGTCGCCCTTCGCATCGCATCAGGACCGAACGTCTTTGAGAATCTCGAGACATTCGTCGGGAATATCGCGGAGGTTCCAACGCCACAGATCGACGCCCCGAGGCCCAGCACGAAAAGGTCGGCTGCCAGCAGGGTGATCACCAAACCGCCGAATATGACGAGAAGGCTGGTCATCAACACTTTGTTCTCGTCGAGATAACGAAAGAACAGAGGCGAGATGCCGCGTCCGGCTACAAAAAATAGAAAGAACAAAAAAGTGGGTGAAAAGAATTGGATCGCCTGGGTCGTTTCGACACGACCCGTGTAAGTTGTGAGCCACCCGCCCATGCCGCTTTCGAATCCGACATGTATGAAGTTGAACGCCGCGATCGCCCACGCCATCGGGTTCGTCCATATCGGACTCAGCTCGCTTGTACGTTCCGACGCCTTTTGAACACGGGCTTCGGCCTTTGCCGGAGCAAAGAAGAGAGCCACCGACGATATAAGCAGCGGCACTGCCAGCAGAACCGTTGTCAGGCCAAGCCTCGAACCTGTCGCCGTCAGGTCAACGTAGGGCTTTGAGATGATCGCTCCGACGCCCCAGAAGAAATTCAGAAAGGCGAGGTTAGATGCGGAACGCGCTGGATCGCGCTCAAGGATCAGCACGTTTATCGCCGGCAATGTGAGCCCGATGCCGAGGCCATTGACAAGAAACCCGACAAGGACCGCTTGATAAGAGGCGAGGTCCATCACCAGGATGCCGACCGCCATCAGAATACCGCCCGCGGCCGAGGCGGGTATGAGGCGGCCCGACCGTCCGAGCCAATTCGTCAGAAGGGTTCCGGTCAGCGATCCGGCAAACTGTGCGGGGAAAAAATAACCTGCCTGCAGGTCGTTGAGGGCGAACCGCGATGTGAGGTGCGGCAACACCTGGCCGATCAGAACCGTCGCGATCCCTGAGAGAAGAAATACAAAATGAAGCAGAAACGTGAGCGTTAGGTCTGTTCTGGGTTCCACCGGGGCTTTCATTTTCATTCAAATCTATATCCTGCCTGGCCGCATCCAAAATGCTCTTGTCATTTTATTGGCAATGACGGGGCCTTTTGGCTAAACTCTATTGAAACGCAAAGGTTTGCGGTTATACGCGGAGAAGGAATAGCTTGATGTCCCTTTCAAGGATCGAGGATGTCGTAGAGGACATTCGAAACGGCCGGATGATCATCATCGTCGATGATGAGGATCGCGAGAACGAGGGCGATCTTGTGTGTGCGGCCGAAAAGGTAACCCCCGAGATAATCAGTTTCATGGCGGTCCACGGCCGCGGGCTTATATGTTTGCCGATGACCGAGGACCGGGCGGATGAGCTGAATCTTCATCCCCAGACTGCCGACAATACGTCGAGCATGGGAACCGCTTTCACCATATCTATAGAGGCCAGGGAAGGGGTAACGACCGGTATCTCGGCGGCTGACCGGGCACATACGATCCTGACCGCAGTGAATCCGGCGACCAAGCCGTCCGACCTCGCCCGTCCTGGACATGTCTTTCCTCTGCGTGCAAAGCGTGGCGGTGTGCTTGTACGCGTAGGCCAGACGGAGGCGAGTGTGGATATCGCACGTATCGCCGGGCTGACGCCGGCCGCCGTGATCTGCGAGATAATGAACGACGACGGCACAATGGCCCGCATGCCCGAACTCGAAACATTCGCCGAAAAACACGGGCTAAAGATAATCTCCGTTGCCGACCTGGTCCGCTATCGGATCGAGAAGGAGATGCTCGTCCGGCGCGTGATCGAGACCGATCTTCCTACGGAATACGGCATTTTCCGCACCATCGTCTACGAGAACGAGATGAATGGAGAGACGCATGTCGCTCTCGTGATGGGCGATGTTTCCGATGCAACCGAACCCATCCCGGTCCGCGTCCAAACCGAGAATGTGACGTTCGCGATGTTTGGCTGCACGCTCGGCGAGG
>JAJNPX010000461.1 GCA_021155145.1 Acidisarcina sp.
CGGGTGGGACTATAGACATTCCGCCGCTATTTCTCTTTCACGAGGGTGCATTGACCGTCAACTTTGCGATCGATCTGCTTGCAAAGTGCCGGATCGAGACCCGCTCGGACGACCGGGTCATATTGCGGTCCGTTGACCGTCGTGATGAGGTCGAGACCACGCTCGGTAAACTAGGCGATCTAAAGAACGAGGCGCGGCTGGAATTGCTCGCCAAACTCGTCTATTTCTTCAAACCGGAGACGGGATTCACGATGACGACCGAATCCGACGCCCCAGCCGGCGCCGGTCTTGCCGGCTCTTCGACGCTCAACATCGCCTGCATCGGTGCTCTGAACAAACTCGTCGGAGATCGATATGCGGCGGATAGGTTCATCCCGATAGCCGCGGCCGTCGAATGCCAGGTAATAAAGGTGCCGACCGGCTACCAGGACTATTACTCGGCCCAGTACGGCGGCCTTTCGGCTATACACTTCGGTCCGGACGGAATGCATCGCGAACCGCTTGATGCCGAGACGAATACGCTCCACGAAAGGGTCGTCGTCTGCTATACGGGCGAGCCGCGAAATTCGGGGACAAACAATTGGGAGATCACCAAACGCCATATCGACGGCGACACGGAATTATTCGACCTATTCGAAGGTATTCGCGACAATTCCGTCGCGGTCCGCGATGCCGTGCTCGCCTCGGACTGGGACCGCGTCGGGCAGGTGCTTAAAGAGGCCCATCCCCAGCGAAAACGGCTCTCGCCTAATATCACGACTCCTCATATGGACGAATTGATAGATGCGGCCCTCGAAAATGGTGCGATCGCCCCGAAGGTCTGCGGAGCGGGCGGCGGCGGGTGCATCGCCTTCTTCTGCGAGGAAGGCCGAAAGTCCGATGTGGAAACGGCGATCAAGAACATCTCGGGTGTCGAGGTGCTAGATTGGAATGTCGCCCAAAACGGGCTAAGGATCGAAGTCGGCTGACGAATTGCCGGGATCGTCTGCATTTCGCGGCGATCCTGGGTTATAATGTTCGCGCATCCCAAACACATCGAGGTAACTATGAAACGCCCAATTATCATAGTCCCGTTCCTGATCCTTGTCCTCGCCTATGCCGCTTCGGCGCAGTCGGAAGGTGCATTAGGAAAGGTCTACTGGCGCGGATCGGTCGATAACAAGGTCCATCTTATTATCCGCGGCAACACGCTCGAACAGCGAACGGTCGAGGGCCAGGACACCGAGCCCGGGACTTTCAGCTTCACTTCGTCCCTTCCCGAACAGCCAGTGACGGTCGGCGTGATAAGAAAAGAAGGCAAAAGTAAAAAGATCGCCGTCGTCCAGCAGCCCACTGCCGAAAATCTTTTCACCGCTATCGTCGAGGTCCATGACGATGGAGGCGGAGCCCGCGAATACATCCTGGAGATTTTTTGGCGATAGATCGAATAGTTTCTGTCACTTTTCCCCTTCCGGAAGTGTTTTTACTTTTGAACGTCGTTAATTCGATCAAAAGTACACACATTTCGGAGGAAATTTCAGGATGAAAGCACTTTCATATATCGCTTCCGCTCTATTTGTTTGTTACATACTCAATCCAGTGGTGATCGGCCAGGACAAAGGCTCGAAAACCGAACATAAATACAAGGAAAGGACCTTTTGCTCCAGTGAGAATTGGGGTAATGGCGACAAGGTCTCTTTTAAGGAGGCCCGCGAATTCACCGTTCCGGCGACCGGGAGCCTGAACGTTGATGGAGGCCGCAACGGCGGTATCAGCGTAAATGGCGAGAATCGGTCTGACGTCCTGGTGAGGGCCTGCGTGCAGGCGTGGGGCACCAGCGAAGAGGCGGCAAAGTCTCTGGCTTCCAGCGTCCGTATCGATACGGGTTCGACTATCAAGGCGAACAGTTCATCGGACGACAACTGGTCGGTCTCATATCAGATCTCGGTCCCGAGAAACACGGATCTGTCACTCAATGCCCACAATGGCGGTATCTCCATTAGGTCAGTCGACGGCGCAATAGAGTTTGAGACGACCAACGGCGGTGTTTCACTTGGCGACCTGAGCGGTTCCGTAAAGGGCCGGACGACCAACGGCGGCGTCAACGTCGAGCTAACGGGCAGCACCTGGAAAGGCCCCGGACTCGACGTCGTCACAACGAACGGTGGCGTAAAATTGTCGGTACCGGAAACCTATGCGGCAAATTTCGAGACGGGCACGACCAACGGCGGTTTTAAGAGCGACGTTCCGGCCCTCACGGTTCAAACCGAAGATAAGGACGGCTGGACCCGCTCGAAAAAGATCCGCGCTTCGATGAATGGCGGCGGGGCACCGATACGCGTGGTCACCACAAATGGCGGGATCAAGATCGACGCTAGAGCGAACTGACATAGATTTCAGCGAATACAGAAAGAGGCGCCGGCCTAAACTTAGCTGGCGCCTCATTATTAATTCATAGCTTCTCAGGCCTCGGCCGATGCAATGGCCGCGGCGAGCGACCGGAAGATATTCCTACCGTCATTCGACCCGAGCAGTTCTTCGCACGCACGTTCGGGGTGAGGCATCATTCCCAGCACATTGCGGTCCTGGCTGCAGATACCGGCGATGTTCGAGCGAGCCCCATTCGGGTTCGAACCTTGGGTAATTTCGCCGCTTTCGTCACAGTAGCGAAACACGATCTGATTATTTTCCTCAAGGGTCTGAAAGGTCGCGTCGTCACAGGTATAGTTTCCCTCTGCGTGTGCGATCGGAATAGAAAGGACGCTTCCCTCCTCCAGCTCATTCGTAAACGGCGTGTATTGATTCTCGGTCCGGATATTGACGTGTTTGCAGATAAAGTGAAGACCCGAGTTGCGGATCAACGCCCCGGGCAGCAGCCCGGCCTCGCACAGGATCTGAAAGCCGTTGCAAATCCCAAAAACGAATTTGCCCTCGGCGGCAAAGTCCCGCACCGCCTTCATCACCGGCGAAAATCTCGCTAGTGCTCCTGCCCGCAGATAATCACCGTAGGAGAATCCGCCCGGAATGATAACGGCGTCATACGCCGAAAGGTCTGTCTCCTTGTGCCAGATGAAATCCACCGGCTGCCCAACATGCTTTGAGATCACGTGATAGGCGTCGTGGTCGCAGTTCGAACCCGGGAAGACTATTACTCCGAATTTCATTATTTATCTCTTCGATCCGATTTCGTTCTGGGCCTCGGCCCAAAGCTGCCATTCCGGAGGAACTGGCTTTCCGCCATTCGCCTCACGAACACGCAATATCTCATAGCTTTGTTCCTGCAGTGCTTCGAGTTGTCGAAGTCGGTCGCCGAGCGAAAGATCTCTCATGTGAACTCGGTATCTGCGCTTCTGCTCAAGAAACAGGGCCAAGCCCGGATCAGCTTTAGAATCGGAGTTCATCGGGTAGCCCTCCTTGAATCTTCTTCCATGCGTCTACACGGTCAAACTTGATCAGAACCTGCCGCAGCTTTTCTTCATTAATAACGTCGTTATCCGCAAAATGTTGGATCTTAAGAATATCCTTCGGACGTGCGACAACGGCCCACATTGCCGCCAGGTGTTCCGGCGGCAACACCTTGAGATCCTGCCCGTCAAACGAAAACGTTAAGGCATTTGCCAACGCATCTCGCCAGAGCATGTCGTGGCTCGCTTCAACGAACTGCACAAGCCATCCCCCGATCGAGATGAACTCATGATCATAAGTATAACCTCGCTCCCTGCAATATTTATATATCGGCTCGTGCGACAAGATCGCGCCAGTCTGCGGGGGGTCGAACAAGAAGAAAATATCAAGGTCTTTGGTGGCAAGCGGTTCCGAATAGAAAGCAACGGCGGAGGCTCCCCCGACGGCGTAATCACCAATTATTCCTGCTTCACGCATGTCGCGCAGAACAGCAGCGACATCCGCAAGTTTGATCCGCCCTTCCATTACTGAGCGATCTCCACCCGATAATCCTCGATGACGGGATTCGCGAGAACATCGGCCGCGATCTTTTCCGCCGCCGCCCTGGCCTCGGTCTCATTGACCGAATCGTCAAGTGCGATCTCAAAGTATTTTCCCTGCCGGATATCGGTGATCTGCTGAAACCCCAATTGCTCGACAGAATGATGAATCGCCTTACCCTGCGGGTCGAGGACGCTGGGTTTGAGTGTCACATAAACTTTTGCCTTCATTTATTGCTCCGAAAGAAATTGTAGAACTTACCGCAAAACGTTGTTTTAATCAACGTCTTGTGGTAACTTTCCGCAGAACATACTTCTGCTTGTATTCGTACGTTTCAGATAACAATTCAAAGGAGAGAACCTTAAAAGGCTATGCAAAATATGTCAGGCGGCAAAACCGCACTCGGATTGGACACAAACGTAGGGGCACTGCTGTGTTATCTTCCGGTCTGTTTGATCAGCCTCGTCTACAGTATCATCGTCCTCGTTACTGAAAAAGATAATAAGTTCATGCGCTTTCACGCGTTCCAGTCGCTCATCATCTCGGCGATCTACATAGTGGTCATGGTCGTTTTGCAGGTGGTTGGAACGGGCATCGCGATCGCAACCAATTCCAGCATCCTCGGCCTGCTTTTTAGCCTTGTCACTCTCGTCGTGGTCGTCGCGTTCCTCGCGGCAATGATCTACGGATGTATAAAGGGATATCAGGGACAGAAATTCAAACTTCCCATCGTGGGCGATATGGCCGAGAAGTGGGCGGGCTAGTTAAAGACCCTGTCGAATACTTTATCTACATTTCGCAGATAGTGTTTTAGATCGAAGACGCGGGCGATCTCTTCGGGCGACAGCTTGGAATTGACGTCCGCGTCTTTCATTACCAATTCCTTGTAGTTCCCGCCTTCGTCCCAAACCTTCATCGCATTTCGCTGCGTATAAACATAAGCATCTTCGCGAGATACGCCATTCTGCGTAAGCGCCAGCATCAATTGGCCGCTGAATGTGAGCCCGCGGGTAAGTTCGATGTTCTTCAGCATGTTTTCCGGGTACACGACGAGCGAATCAAGCAGCGACGTCGCCTTGGCGAGCATATAATCCAGCGTTGCTGAGGAATCCGGCAGAACGATCCGCTCTGCCGAAGAGTGTGAGATGTCTCGCTCGTGCCAGAGAGCCACATTCTCAAGCCCGACTATTGAGTTTGCCCTGACGGTGCGGGCCATTCCGCAGATCCGCTCGGAGAGGATCGGGTTACGTTTATGCGGCATCGCGGATGAGCCCTTCTGGCCTTTCTTGAAGGCTTCCTGGGCCTCGCGGATCTCGGTCCGCTGCCAATGACGCACCTGCAAAGCTATCTTTTCAAGCGTCGAGGCGATTATCGCCAGCGTCGATAGATATTCCGCGTAACGGTCGCGTTGGATCACCTGCGTCGAGACGGCCGCTGCCTTGATCGCGAGCCGCTCGCATACGCGTTCTTCGACGTCCGGCGCGAGATGAGCGAATGCTCCGACAGCGCCGCTGATCTTTCCGACGGAAACAGCTTCTTTTGCCCGTTCAAGCCGCTCACGATTCCGCTTCATCTCGGAATACCACAACGCCCACACGAGCCCGTACGATGTAGGTTCCGCGTGTATGCCGTGCGTGCGGCCCATCTGCGGCGTGTCTTTGAACTCGTAGGCCCGTCGCTTGAGCACCGGCAGCATCCCGTCTATCTTGGCCAGCAAAACCTCGCACGATTCCTTGAGCAGAAGAGCGTTGGCCGTATCGACCACATCGCTCGACGTCAGCCCATAGTGAACAAATCGTGCTGATTCGCCAATGTTTTCAGCAAGATTCGTCGTGAATGCGATCACGTCGTGATCCGTCGTTTTCTCGATCTCCGCGATGCGTTCGACCGTGAAGGCCGCCTTGGCTTTTATCTCATCGACGGCGGCCGCGGGAATCGTGCCATCCTCGGCGTGCACCTCGCAGACGGCGATCTCGACATCGAGCCATTTCTGAAACTTGTTCTCAAGCGACCAAATGGCCGCCATTTCGGGTAGTGTGTAGCGAGCGATCATGGATTGGTTGATTTTTTGCCCTCAACTTCAAAGATAAAAGCAAATTCTTGTTCCGCCAAACGTCAAAGTGCTAATCTGTTCTTCCGCTCAAGACAGGAGGTAGTTTCTAATGGCCGAAAGAAAAAGCTCGATGGGCAGTAAAACGATGCTGTCGCGGCTGCTCTCACAGGAAACGATCACCGGCACCACAGATGAGATCGCGGCGACGCACGAGGTCAATCGGCAAAGTGCCGTGAAAGAGATCATCGCTCACGTCTTTTTTCTCTCGAAGTTCAAGATCATCACTCCGCCGCTCGACGTCGGCGAGGCAAAGAGCCAGTATTACCGTGCGTCAGGTGACAACCAGGCGGCTCACGACGCCCCGGGCCAGATACTTCAGGGCGGGACACCTATTCAGGAGCTGATCACGGCATCTGACGATCTGCGGATCACGGTCGAAAATCTCTTTGGAAAGACGGACGGCATACACTCGATGTTCAACAAGGCAGATTCGCGGGCCGAAGAGAACGGTTTGCGCGATGCGCTCCTGTCCGCGTGCAACTTCGCGGCCGAAAAGGCCCGCTTTTCACGCTTTAACCGAACCCATCAGATCGAGCCGTTCCTGGCCTCCGCTTTTGATATCTATCGCACCGCCGGACTCGCGGCATA
>JAJNPX010000462.1 GCA_021155145.1 Acidisarcina sp.
CATTGATGCGGTTCCAAAGACGCTGCGTCGGAACGAGGGTATTCAATTCGCGGTCCAGAACGGAAAAGACCATCGAACTCTCATCCTCGGCCTGAGCGAGCAGCACGGTACACGCATCGCAACTTGCCACGTGGTCGGAGATGCTGACTGCCTGTTCCGGACGGGTCTCACCATCCAAAAATGCCTGTATAGTTCCAATGTCCAAACAATTTCCGTTCATAACGTGTCTCTCCCGACCTTGCCGTAGAATCTCGCGAATTCCGCTCTCGCCCTCGCGACATAGGTCCCGATGCTCGTTTCGTTGAGGTCAAGGCTCTGTGCGATCTCCCGGTACGAAAGCCCCTGCTGCTTTAACATCAGGCAGCTTCTCAGCGGCTCCTTGACCTTGCTCAGGGCACGGCTTATCTCGTTCAACCCGGCCTTTTCCTCAAACTCTTCTTCCACCGAAACGACGCCGTTTTCCACTGATTCTTTGACGTAATTATCGTCTCTGGTGTTCGCCCGTATCTTTGTCCGGAGGGTGTTCTTGGCCACGTTCAAAGCAACTCTTATAAGCCAGGGCTTAAGTATCTCCTGATCAAGCGTGTCCATATGCTTATAAAGCTTGATGAAGACCTCCTGCGTTACATCCTCGGCCAGCCCCGGATCCTGCACGACGGAACGTGCCGCGCGGAATACGGTACGATGATGAAGCGAAAATGCCTCTTCAAACTCGATCGATCCCTTAGCTACGGCAGCCGCTGCTTGTTCGGACATTGAGTCCACAAAAGTTTCCGTCGATTCCCTCATCTCCGGCATTAAGTAACGCCTTCAACTAAAATACACCAGTAAACCGTTATTTATGACAACCAAAATAGATAGCGCCCCAAGCGGAATTGGTCCTTCATCCTGAAACGCGTGATATGGGTCCGGTGAAGATCAGATCATATGAAGCCTAATATGACAGGACCATCACTTTTTGAGCGACCGACGGCGTCAGGTCGCCGTCATTGAGCGTGGTAAGGACAAAATAGTGGCTGATCTCGTCAGAGTCGAGCATTTCCGCGATCAACGTTTCAACCGCCGCAGCGCCCACCAATGGCTCGACACGGGCCTCGGCCGTTGCAAGCCGTTTGAGGCATTCGATCAGATGCCTGTTGCCGATGCCGAATTCTCCGACTTCGCCCCCAATAACAAGCCTGACTTCGGCTTGTTGTTCGGCAAAATGCGACAAAAGTGATGCCGCACGGGTTATCGCTGTTTCGAAACGTTCGGAAATGACGGGTGAGTGTCCCTCGTGTTCAGATTCGATCTTTTCGCGAAGAGTGAGCTGCTTTTCGCCCGCGTCCGTCACTCTTGGATCCAGTACTACCGTTACCTTCCGGTCATCTTCGGCCGAGAATTCCCGGACCATCAGCCCGCGTGAGCGTGCCGTGGCCTTCCAATCGACTCGTCTGAGATCGTCATTCGGAAGGTAATCGCGAAGCGACAGCAGATCCTGGCCCGATCCGCGTTTTTGCGAGATCAGTTGACCTGCCTCGAGCGGGATGTCATCGATCTCCGACGAGAGCGGCTCGATCTGCGGAAGCACGATCAGCTCCGTCTCGCGGGCCGAGAGGCGCCGCCGGTGGCGAAAGAACGCAAATGGGAAGCGGGTCGAAAGTTCGAAATCCTTGATCAGAAACCGCCCCCGATGCGGGAAGATATGGGGCACTCGGCTCTCGGTCACGCGATTTCGCGGCAGATGGGCGAAATAATCGAGCGTGCGCCGCACGACCGGTGCTCGTGCGAGGCGATCTGCGATGGGCCGCGGAAGCAGTCGGCGGAGCTCATCAGCCGCGATCGATTCGTCCCGCTCCTTTCCCCGTACCTCCGCAACCACGGAATAGCTGGAAAAGAATCGCTTGCGGTTGTGAATACTTACGAGTATGTCCGTTTCCTCGCCGGCAAATATCGTTTCAGGAAACCGCATCTTGACGTCCAGCTTCTTTAGGCAGACACCGCCGGCTATGAAACCCACGATAACCGCGGCGCCAAGGAACGAAAGGACCAGGAAGAGCAGATTATTGCCCGTATTCCAGGCCGAGAAGCCAACGATCAGCATCAGGCCGAGCACGATCGCGCCGCCCAGCGTGAACTCGAACGGCAGATTGAGCTGCGATGCCTCTTTGCTCGCGTTCCTGGCCAGCGGCGGAACGACAAAGATCAGGATCAACAGTACAAAGACCATCGAGATACCGGCGGTGATGCCGGCGAGACGCGAATTCCCGGTTTGGTGGGCGATGAAGGTCAAGGCGGCCAGGCTAATTCCGCCGAACACGACAACCGTTCCGAAAACCGCATTTCGGAGGTCGCGTACGCTGAATAGCTGACTGAGTTCGCGAAGCTTCATTTACAGCGGCACGGCCGTCTTTTGCAGTATCTCCTGCAGAGCGCTTTCGGCCTCGCGAGTGCGGTTGCGGAGATTCGCCGAGCGGGAATTTGCGATCACCCGATGTGCAAAGCACGGAAGTACGAGGCGCTTGATGTCGTCGGCGATGCAGTAGTCTCGCCCTTCGACGAGGGCGAGGGCCTGTGCCGAACGAAAAAGCGCGAGGGCTCCGCGAGGGCTCACGCCGAGTTCGAGCAGCTCCGAGCGACGGGTAGAGTCAACTATTTGCAGGAGGTAATCCACGAGGGCGTCGTCCATTCGCACGGTAGTAACGCGGGCCTGAAACTCCAACACGTCCGCCTGCGACAAGACCGGCCTGACCGCCTCGATCGGATTCGCCTCAGCACGATCGCGAAGGATCTGGCGTTCATCCTCGAGGCTTGGATATCCCATCTGCAGCCGCAGCATGAACCGATCGAGCTGGGATTCAGGCAGCGGGTAGGTGCCATGATGCTCTGACGGATTCTGGGTCGCCACGACCATGAACGGCAATGGCAGCGGCCTGGAGACGCCGTCGACCGTTACCTGCTCCTCTGCCATCGCCTCGAGCAGGGCGGATTGCGTCTTTGGCGTCGCACGATTGATCTCGTCCGCGACGACGATGCTCGCGAATATCGGCCCCGGCTTCCATTCGAAATCGCCGGTCTGCTGATTGAATATTGAAAGCCCGATCACATCCGACGGCAGGAGGTCGGACGTGAACTGGATCCTCTGGATCGAAAGGTCGAGCGCACGGGCCAGGGCACTAGCGAGCGTCGTTTTGCCGATGCCCGGCACATCCTCGATCAGCAGATGGCCCTTGGCGAAGAGCGTGACGATCGCGTATTTGACGGTCTCGGCCTTACCGCGGATAACGGCTTCGATGGTCCGCTGAAGTTCGGCGATCTTGGCGGCAACGTCCAGCTCGGGCGTCGCCGGCCGAACGGCCGTTTCGCTCTCTGCGGTTATCCAGTCTCTCATGAGGTGTTTGGGCGAAGCAGCGTCCATGAATGCTCCAATCCAATAGTTTACAGGATAATTGATGCCGTTCACACCACAAAATTTGCAGTGAAATGCGGGCCGGATCACATTATCAGGCTCGGCCCGGCCGCGTCCGCCTCCGCATTTCATCGAAATTGTGAAACTTCTCGTGTATAATCCCGTGTATAAGCTCGGAGGTTCGCCCAATAGATATATGAGCATTTTTCGAAACCGTCTTCGCGACGAGCGCGGATTCAACCTGATCGAACTCATGATCGTGATCGCGATCATCGGCTTGCTGATCGGGGTCGGGGCATATGGCTGGCAGGCGATGATGCGGACCGGCAACGAGACCACGGCCGCCCAATCGCTCGACAAACTTCGCACATTCCAGGCTCAGTACGCGGCCAAAAACCGTGGAAAATTCGGAAGTTTTGACGAGCTTATCCGTGCTGTCGGATTGGACGAAAAGTTTGCAGGCGAGCGGCCGGTCGTGAACGGCTATGTCTTCACAATGGTCGTCGAAGAGACGTCGCCCTCAAAGCCCGCGTTCTATTCGATAAATGCGGACCCACAGGTTTCTGACGGGGTTTCCGCCACCGGTTCGATCCACTATTACACCGATTCCAACGTAAGCACTATCAAAAGCACGATGGAAAATCGTCCGGCTAAGGCCGATGATCCGTCGATCTAAGTCCACTGCCGTCTTAGCTCAGTGGTAGAGCACTCGCTTCACACGCGATAGGTCACAAGTTCAAATCTTGTAGACGGCACCAGTAAATAAGGGAGTTTCGGCGTTGTCCGGGATTCCCTTTTGTGCGGGTTGAATGCAAGTCTTAGGCAGTTTTGCCTTGGCGGACCGACCCAACGCCTGTCGCAGGGCCGTACCGTTTTGGAAACCCGTTGGAAACCGGGTTGGAAACCAGCTTGGAAACCAGCTTGGAAACCAACTTGGAAACTAGTCGGGCTGCCGCCGCAAGTCGTTGTGGGATTTGCGGTTATGGTGATCTGGGAGGCGTGGAAACCTCAGTTTTACGCAAAAGATAATTTCGGTTTCCGTTACGCTCGGGTTTTCCCGATCGCACCTGG
>JAJNPX010000463.1 GCA_021155145.1 Acidisarcina sp.
TACCGGCGCGGTGATACCCGTCGAATTTCAATACATCAAATTGGTGCCGGCCGTCTAAGAGGCTATTCGTCGCTTAGCTCGCGGAGGGCGATGATCTGATCTACGATCAGGTCGGGCTCGAAGGGTTTTGTAAGATAGCGATGAAACCCGGCTTCGAACGCCCTCTGCCGGCTTTCCGCCGAGGCAAATGCGCTCAGCGCCAAGGCTGGAATATGGCCGCCAAGCTCGGCCGGCAGCTCCCGGATGCGTGAGATTAGAGAATAGCCATCCTCTTCCGGCATAGCGAGGTCGGAAACGAGCACGTCGGGCCGCTCCGAATTCGAATCGGTAAAGATCGCCATCGCGCTCCGCGCCGATTCGGCAGCCCGAACCTCGGCTCCGTTCTGCTCCAAAAATAGCTGGAGCACTTCCCGCGAATCCGGATCGTCCTCGACGATCAGGATCTTGAAGCCCAAAAGACGCTTGGTGTTGCCGTTACCGCGAGTTTCTTGTGCGACCCTGATCTCTTGCTCGCTCGCGTTGAGTGGCAGCGTAACGGTGAATTTTGAGCCTCGGCCGAGTCCGTCGCTCTCACCGCGAACCGTCCCACCGTGTTTCGAGACGAGGATGTTCACGATCGAAAGCCCGATCCCGAGTCCGCCGCTTTTGCGCGAGCGCTCTGCATCGCCTTGCGCATATTGCTTGAAGATATCCGTCAGGCCGCTCGGATCGATGCCTTGCCCCGTATCGGCAACGCTAATGTCCACGGAGTTTTCGTGCGGCTCGACCCTGACGACTATCTCACCGCCGGAGGGCGTGAACTTGATCGCGTTCGAGAGCAAGTTCCCGAAAACCTGCTGGAGCCTGCCCGAGTCGCCAAACACGACGACCTGGTCCTTTTCAAACTCGAACCGGTATTCGAGGCCCTGGCTCTCGGCAAGCGGTTTGTGGGCCTCGAACGATGAGCGGACGACGTCCACGATATTTACCTGCCTGTACTCAAGGCGGATCTTGCCCGTCGCAACGCGGGCCGAATCAACCAGGTCGTTGATGAGCTTGGCCTGATTCTTTGCACTTTTTTCGATCGTCTCGTATGCCTTTCGGCGGGTGGCGTCATCGACGTCGCGGGTCAGGAGTATCCTCGACCAGCCGAGTATCGAATTGAGCGGGCCGCGAAGCTCGTGCGAAACAAAGGCGAGGAAAAGATCCTTTGCCCGATTGGCACTGTCCGCTTCGTCACGCGCCTTCTTTTCGCGCTCATACACGCGCTCGAGCTCGGCGGCGGCGAGTTTTTCATCGGTGACGCGAGTGACCACACCTACCATTTTCTCGGGCTTTCCGTCAGCGTCGAGATATGATTTGCCCTCGACCCTGATCCATTCGATCGATCCGTCGGAATAGATCACTCGAAATTCTTCGTTATACCGGGAGCCCCGCCGCCTCGTCTCTTCGAAAAAGTTCTCGACGAACCCGCGGTCGTCCGGATGGACGACGGCGAGTACTTTGTCGTAATTGAGCTCCTCATACGCTGCGAGCTCGAATATCTCATTGCACCGCGGGGTCGAGTAGAGCCGTTCGTCGATGTGATCCCAGAACCAGAGGCCGAGGCCGGCATTTTCCGCGGCGAGCAGCAGTTGCTCGCTCTCTCGCTTGTAGAGGTCGAGACTCGCGCCGCGCTGTTCTGCTGACTGAGCGTAAACAAATATCCGTTTCTCGCCGGTGGCCGTCTCGAAGGGTTGAAAGCTTAATTCAAGCGGGCGTTTCTCGTCGGCACTCAAGCGAAAATCCAACAGAAGCTTGGTCTGAGTGCCTTCTGAGGCGAGCTTGATCGAGCGCTCGATGATTCGGACGTTGGCTTCGGATGTCTGCCAGAAAACGGTTTCGGCGAACGGCTGCCGAACGAGCAGTTCAGGTTTGGCGCTCGTTTCAGCAAATATCCTGCCTTTCAATTCCAGGATGCGGCCATCTATGTCGAGCGTACCGAAAAGTACGAATACTTCGTCAAAGACATTGGCCGCGAACGTGTCGATCCCGTCGACAACGCTCATCCATCCCTTATCTGGCGAAGAACCTGTTGACATTTGATGAAGGCTGCGAGGAACGAACGAAAAAAACCTCGCCCCCCAACAATTCTATAAAAGGGGCGAGGTCAATTCTATCAGAGCACCAGAAAATATCTAATTGCCCTGATAGAGAAGTCGGGGACGGAGCATACTATGCCACCCGCCGCCCGGTAAAGAGCCTAATAAGAAAAATGACCAGGGCTACGACGATGATCGCATGAAGCACGCCACCGAATGTCTGTCCCGTCACCATACCCAAAAGCCATAAGACCAAAAGAATTATTGCTATCGTTTCCAACATGTTCCTCAAAAACCTCCCAGGTTCAAATTAAAGATCGTAAGTCCAGTGTTCGCTGAATCGTTAAACAAGAAACGTGCCAAACAGCCAAATATCGGATAAAACCCTAAAGGTCATAAGGGTTGTGGTGGTTCTGCCCCATCTGATCTGTATGAAAGCCATACGGCCAAATTTCGTTCGCCAACCTGAAAAGCGTCTGTATCGCAATAAACACAGCCGGTTGGTTTGACCGATGATCTTTGGCCGATCATGGCATATGCATTGCCGTTAGAGGTAACCGGAAATACTTACACCGAATGCAGGGAAATAGCGTTCGATTTTGATACAATTATGTTCATTAGGAAAAACGGAGACGAGAAAGACGTGCCAAGTAAAGCATTGGTCATCGACGACGAAAGTTTCACACTTGATCTTTTCGAGTTTGAGCTAAAGGCTCAAGGATTCGATGTGACGACCGCGTCGAGCGGTAACGATGGGATCGACAAATTAAAAAAGGTCGATTTTGATGTCGTCCTGACCGACCTGAACATGCCGGATATCAACGGTATCGAGATGGTCAAGAACTCGCGTTCGATCAGGCCGACCACCGAGATACTCGTCGTGACCGGCGACGATTCATCCGAGCGCGCGGTCGAGGCCATACGCGAAGGGGCATTCGACTACATCCTGAAACCGGTAGATTTCGACAAGCTTTTTACATCGGTACGAAACGCGGTGGAGAGCAAACGCCAGGCGGAGGTGAACGCAAGCCAGGCGGCCGAGATAAAGCGTCTCCGCGACCGGCTCTCGAGCCGAACGTCTTTTGAGGGGATCATCGGCGGTGCACGATCGATGCAGAACATTTACGAGATCATCGAAAATGTCGCCGAATCGGACGCGAACATACTTATCCTCGGCGAATCGGGAACCGGTAAGGAAGTGATAGCAAATGCGATCCACTACAAATCACAACGGTCGAGCCAGCCATTTATAAAAGTGAACTGCTCCGCAATGCCCAAAGACCTGATCGAATCGCAGCTCTTCGGGCATATGAAGGGTTCGTTTACGGGAGCGAATGCCGACAAGGTCGGATTTATCGGCCAGGCCGACGGCGGAAGCCTGCTGCTCGATGAGATCGGTGAGATGCCCGTCGACCTCCAGCCAAAACTGCTTCGTCTTCTCCAGGAAAAGGTCTATTACCGCGTCGGCAGCGACAAGGCGCAGACCGCGGATTTTCGCCTGATCTGCGCCACCAACCGTGACCCTTTCGACGCGATCAAGGACGGCAACCTGCGCGAGGACCTCTATTACAGGATCAACACGATCGAGATAAAGATCCCGCCGCTTCGCGACCGTATGGAAGACGTTCCGATGCTGGCCGAACATTTTCTTAAGCTCTACGCCGAAAAGTACGACAAAGAGGGTTCCGAGTTTTCCAGAGCGGCATACGACCAGATGCTGAACTATACGTGGCGTGGGAACGTCCGCGAGCTCCAGCATTCGATCGAACGCGCGGTCCTCTTAAGCAAATCGGGCAAGATCGAGCGGCTCGACATCTCGAGCGAACCGGGAAGGGCGGTCTCGATGGCTGCAGGCGGCGGAGCAACAGACTTCGCACCCGTTACATCACAGGTTGATGCCGGAACGCAGGTAAGCCGGACCGTCGAAAACTTCGACCTTCCGGTGCTTCTGGATGACGAAGATCTTTTTTCGGCCTTTGGCAGGATGATCGTCGATAGGCTGCCCGATCCGGTCGAAGGCGAGGAACAGAAAGACGTATTCGACGGCATCGAGAGCGGTGTCGTCCTTGCAGCCTTGAAGCGGACGAAGGGCAACAAGCAGGCCGCCGCAAACCTTCTGGGGCTATATCGTCCGCGGCTTTACGGTATGATCAAGCGGCATAATCTTGCTGATCAGATCTAAGTTGTAATGATCGAATTGATGCAAATAAGGCCGGGGTGATCCCGGCCTTTCTCTTTGGGGTCCTGCGCGTAGAAGGATCAGCGAGTTGCGGCCGGCACCTTGATCTCGACATCCACTTCCTGCTTCTTATTGCCGCTCAGAAATCCGCTGTAATAAAGCGCTCCCGCCAATATGGCAACGATGATTATCAACGTGACCGCCCAAATTAGATTGCTTCCAGTGCTGTTTTCTTCTGACATCCTTTTCTCCTGTAAGTGTCTTTTGTCCCTCCGCGTGCTTTCGCAGCAAATGGGATGCCATCTCGTGGTACCTGTAACGAAGTAGCGGCCGTCTCGCTGCGCGAATGCTCTGTGTCCGAATATCAGACGCTGCGATCGAGTCGAAAAGAAGACTCATCTCGGCCAAACCCCCAATAAAGCTGCATTTGGCGTATTCACTATTCTTGGCTCGGCACTTGCTACGTATTGGTTATCCGAGCCTGTTACAAGGCCATTTGTCACGAAAACAAGATTAAGAAAAGGAGAAAGCATGGCACAAAAAGCAGCGATAGCTAAGGAACTGAACGAGAACAACAAGCCCGGGAACGACGTCGTCGTCGCACTTCAGCGGCAGGTGGCGAATGCGTTCATAGTCTATCTGAATTATAAACACTATCACTGGCAGACATTCGGCCCGTCGTTTCGTGACCTCCACCGCCTGTTCGACGAATTCGCCGCTGAAGTTTACGGAACGATCGACGAAATGGCGGAACGCATCAGAATGATCGGCCAGGACCCGGTCTCCAGGATCGAAGAGATACAGGACACCGCGACGATAGGCTCAGCAAAGAAGAGCAGCACGATGAGGCAAATGATCGAAGAAGCGGATCAAAACGCGCTGGTGATAATCAAGGAAATGCGGGAAGCGATAAAGACGGCCGATGAAGCCGACGATCCGGGCACGGCCGATGTCTTGACCAGGTTCGTACAGATCTACGAAAAGCAAGAGTGGTGGCTTCGCGATATTCTCGAAAAGCGCGACGGGCTTACCAATTGAGAAAGGAGAGTGAAATGAGTTCAGAGGTCAGGGGAAGATCGACGGAGTTGTCGGCCGAAGAGATCGCTCGGCAGGGCAGCAAGACCGACCACGACGAGATACAGCGGCAGATACTTCGCGGCGACGAGACGCAGGGTGATCCGGACGAACGCGATCACGCCGGTGCGTTGGACCACGAAGATACTCCGCACGGACGGGAAGAGCGAAAACACGAAGTGGAATCGGAGGCAGACAATAATGACGGACGATAAACTGGAGCTTGACGAGGTTCAGCGGACGGCGAACTACGAGTCGATCAAAAGCGGGGTCCAGCGTGAGGTGGGGGGCGAGATAGCCGCGGACGCCCAGGCGGTTCGCGACCCTGCAAAGATAGAGGCTGTCGCCGACCGGATGCGGGAAAAAGCGGTCGATGAGGTCGTTCAGACCGAACGCGAGGTCGAGCGCGGGCGGATCGCAGCTCGCATATCTCAGGTCGTCGATTACGTCTTCTTCCTTGTGTATGGCTTGCTTGCGATCAGGCTGCTGCTCGAACTTTTTGCGGCCCGGGAAGGCGCGGCGTTTTTCCGGTTCATCAAGACGGTGACCGATCCGATCTACAGTCCGTTCCGCGGGCTGGTGCCAAGTCCCACAACGGCAGAAGGATTTACGCTTGCGTTGCCCGTGATCGTTGCCATCGTCGTCTATATGCTGCTGCATCTGGCGGTCAACGGCTTGCTCCGTATGATCGCTCATCGAAAGGTCGAGGTCTGATCCGCGTTGTGGTTCGGAGGCGTTTGTAGTATAGATACAGCATCGGTTCGGCGTCGATTGATCTGACAAGAAAAAAGGAGAGAATTATGTTTGGCTTGATTGGACAACTTATTGGCGGCCTGATAGTCGGCGTTCTTGCCCGACTGTTGATGCCCGGTAAAGAAGCATTTCCAGATGGTCCGCTCGGGTGGATACTGACAGCTCTGCTTGGCATAGGCGGCGCGTTCGTAGGCGGGTTTGTCGCCCGTTCTCTGTGGGCGGGAGAGAATTATGCGGCCGGATGGATCATGTCGATCCTCGGTGCGATACTGCTGCTGATAATCGTTCGGCTTGTTTTTGGGGCAAGGACGACGGCATAACCCGCCTCTTGCATACAGGTGAAATGTTCAAAGCGCCTTCGGTTAGTTCCGGCGGCGCTTTCATTTTGCATCCGGCGGCAGTTCCATTCTGATGAGGCCGTCGAACTGTACGTGATACGCGACACCTTTGACGGGCGTCGACATTTCTTCATCCGTCTCACCTTCGGAATTGGCAATGCCCACGCTGGCAAAATAACAATTGGCGCCGTGCGAACTTGCGTGTCTCACGAGGGCATTGTATGCCTCAGTTCCTTCTTCAAATCGGCCGCGGCCCGGATGGATGTCCGTACGCACCACAAAGAAGGCGAGTTCTCCGTCTTTGCTGGCAACGATCTGAGGTTCGCGAGCTATATCCGCTCCAACATCGGCGGATTCGATCTTCCAGCCGTCTTTCTCAAGCTGTTTGTAAACGATCTCCACGCCAAAGTTGTGGATGTCCTGTTTGGTCATCAGTTCACGTTCATTCATTCGTAAGTATGGTATATCGCTTTGAGCGGATTTCTCAAAAAGCACTTGCATACGATGTTATAATTAGAGCATCTAATGATTTAAGAAAGGGGGAAGATCATGAAAATAACATTCAAATGGATAGCAGTTCTATTCATACTCGCGGGCTTTGGTGCGATCGCGACACCGGCCCAAAATGGGCGTGAGACCTATACGGGAACCGTGGTGAGTTACGGAAGCGGCCGAAATATTAGGACCACTACGAATACATTTACTCTTATCATTAACGGAACTACGTCGGATGCTGAGGTGGACCGTGCCGTTTCGATCCTGCAGGAGAATGGACAGGATGGGCTTTTGGAATCGATAAGGAAGAACGATCTCGGGAGCTTCTCGGTCGGGTCGCGGCTGGGGCGAACCCTCAACGGCGTGAGGATAGAGAATGTCGACGGGAAGAAACGCATCCGCGCGGTTTTTGAGCGTTGGTTAAACTTTACTGAGTTGCGCGGAGGCTACCGGTCGGTCGATTACCCGTTCGGCTATATCGAACTTTTTATCGACCCGGTCACCGGAAAGGGCGACGGAACCCTGATCGAAGCGGCGCAGATCAGATGGAAACGGGATAAGAGATCGGACGACTACGTCGTCGAGATCGAGAACTTCGCCACATTCCCGGCACGCCTTATGGGTGTGCAGCTTCGTAGGAGTTAATGGATGATTGTCTCTGCGGGGACCCAACGCTCCTGACGGGTCCAACAAAATGCACCGACCCGCAAGGGATCGGTGCACCGATGCGGGAGACGTCGCGATCTCTAGGCGCAAGCGCTGTGGCCGCAATCGCATTTGATCTCGGTCAGGTCGTGACCGGCCGCGTC
>JAJNPX010000489.1 GCA_021155145.1 Acidisarcina sp.
ACGCGCGGGCTTCTGCAATTTTAGGCGGCGTTGCGTTCGGCCGCGTTGATCGCGGATTGAAGAAAGATCTCGAGGCCCTCGATGGAAATGCCGTCTTTGCCTTGGAGACGCTTCAGGACGGAGGCCGACTCGCTGTCGAGAAAATCGAGGTCGGCAAGATCGACCGTTACATGAAGCCCGGAATCCGCGCGGATCTCGTCGGCTATTCGCTCAAGCAGGACGGCGTCGTCGATAAGCATCTCGCCTTCGACCTGCAGGTAGATCCTTCCGTTGGACTCTCGCTGTGTGATCTGTGTCGGCATCGAACTATTAGGTGCTATGACGCATTAAGTACGCAAAAGGTTACCACCGGTTGCAAGAAAGTGCGCAATTAATTTGCGGCCGCCTCGGGGATAGATCGCCGGGTCGTCAGATAGACCCCCGCAAAAACAAGGGCCGCCGCAACGATAAATTTGAGATCGAGTATCTCATTCAAAAATACGACCGCCAGTATAAACCCGATCATCGGCTGGAGATAAATATAGACGGCCACTATCGACGGATCTACCTTGGAAAGGGCATATGCGTTCAGAAGGTATGGGCCGGCGGTGGCGATCAACGCGACGTATAGCGTGATGAGCCAGATCGAGGGTTCGACCGATGCGATGTCGATGGCGGCGAGCGACCAGATTCCCAAGGGTACGCAAACCGAACCGGCGAAAATGAACACCCACATCATCGACCGAAATGCGCCGTTGCGGGTGATCGTCTTTTTTGAAGTGGCGACGAAAATGCCGTAGCTCAAGCTATTTGCGATGATCATCAGGTCGCCGAGCGTTGTTTTGGAGGAAAAGGACGCATTGCGCGGGTCGATCAGAAAGATCACGCCGGCCGCCGCGAGCAGGATGCCGGCTGCCTTGGCCAGGCGGATCCGTTCGGTGCCCGCGATCGAGCTGACGGCAAGCGCAAAGATCGGTATCGTCACGGCAAGAAGCGATGTGTTCGACGCCTTGGTCAGCGAAAGGCCGCCGATGAACAGCAGCTGGTTAAATGTGACACCGAAAAGGCTGATGATCGCGAGTTTTACGTAGTCGGACCTTTCCTGAAGCCAGATCCGCCGCCGATAGAACTGGAAAAGAAAGAGGACGAGGGCCGTGATGCCGACGCGAAAACCCACCAGTGCGACCGCGGGCAGGACGGCAAGCACGACCTTGCCGATCACTGGCAGAGTGCCAAAGAGGATCTGAACGCCGAGAAGGCTGAGGTGGGGCCTCAAATCTGGTTGTGGCGAAGGTGACTCCAAGGTAAGATAGTATGCACGGTTTACCTTCTCATTTCATTCTTTACTTGACACTTTTATGCGAATCCGATCCCACTTGTTGACGATATTGACCATGGCGTGGGTCCTCCCTGTTTCTGTCTTTTCTCAGGCGTCCGGTCCGATAACGGTCGAGGAACTGACTAGGTCGTTGAAAGAGACCAAGGTCGGCCTACCGACAGCGAACAAGATCCTGAAAAAGCAGATCGAAGATCGTGGTGTTTCGTTCGAAACGTCCGAGCAGTTAGAGGCGGAATTAACGACGGCGGGTGCTGGGCCTGAGCTTCTGGAGACGATTCGGTTGTGGCTGTGCGACAAGTTTCGAAAGCAGGCCGAGGCCTGTAACAAGGATGACGTCGAATGCCGGATCACGAACTACACAAAGGCGCTCGAGTTTCATTTGAATGACGACGTTGTTTTGGTCGATCGCGGGAACGTTTATTTGGATAAGAAAGAGTATGACTCCGCGATCGCCGATTTCTCGGCCGCGATCGAGATAGATCCAGAAGCTGCCGTTTCGTACTTTAACCGCGGAAATGCCTATTATCGGAAGGCAGACTACGCGAGCGCGATCCGCGACTATACGAGGGCGATCGAGCTGGATCCAAAGGACGCTTCCTCCTTCCATAATCGTGGACTTGCCTATTATGCGAGAGACGAATATGACAGGTCTATCAAGGACTTTTCTTCATACATTGAGCTCAAGCCCAAGGATGTTGACGGCTACGAGAATCGCGGGGACAGCTACCTTGAACTAAAATCTTTTGACGCGGCGCTTCGCGACTTTAGCAAAGCGATCTCGCTCGAACCGAAGAGGTCTGACCTCTATGTGGGGCGTGGCCGCGCCTACTCAGGAAAGGGTCAGTACGATAAGGCGATCAAGGATTTCGACAAGGCACTTTCATTAGACAAGGACAGCGCTCACGCGTATCACAATCGCGGGTTCACGTATTCGCTTAAAAAGGATCTTGTGCGGGCAATCGCGGATTACAGCCGGTCGATCGAGTTGAGGCCTGCCGCGGGTTCATACGTCGATCGGGCGAACGCTTTTGTCGAATTGGGCGAGGTCGACAGGGCCCGTGCTGACTTTGCAAAAGCCATTGAGTTAGACCCGAAAGATTATCTTGCCTATTACTATCGTGCGGAGCTTGCGGTCGACAAGCTGAACGATCTCGAATCTGCCCTGGTAGATATACGAAAGGCGATCGAGCTGAATCCCAATGATGCGGATTCGTATTTTATCCGCGGCAGCATATACATAGACATTGAGGATTACGACGCGGCCCTCGCCGATTTTGACAAGTACATAAGTATTGAGCCGAAGAATACGAGCGCGTTTACAAATCGAGGCTTGATCCACCTCCGCACCGAGAATTACCTCAAGTCGGTAAGCGATTCAACCGAGGCCATCCGGCTCGACCCAACGAACGCGGTGGCCTATGGAAATCGTGCTATCGCGTACGAGGGCCTAGGCGATACTGTCAGGGCCGCTGCGGATCGCAAGAGGGCTTCTGAGTTGGAGAAACAGGCAAAGCCGTAGCGAGTGCGTTGTTTCAGAAACGAGCGGCCCAGGGACGATCATCCTGGGCCGTTTTGGTGAGTCCTTTGGTCCTTACAACAGCATCATCGCGGGCGACTCGAGCATTTGCTTGAAGGTCTGGAGAAACCTGGCCCCTGTGGCGCCGTCCACTACGCGGTGGTCGCAGGACATTGTGACGTGCATGATATTGCGCACCGTCACCTCGCCGTCGCGCACGACGGGGGTCGGGTTAGCACCGCCGACCGCGATGATCGCCGCCTCGGGCGGGTTGATAATGGCGGTGAATTCCTTGATGCCCATCATACCGAGATTGCTGATAGAGAAAGTGGCGCCGGTGTATTCCTCCGGCTGCAGCTTTCTGGCCTTCGCTTTTGCTGCGAGGTCCTTGATCTCAGCGGAGATCTCAGCGAGGCCCTTGAGATTCGCACCGCGAACGACGGGCGTGATCAGCCCTTCGTCGATGGCCACTGCGACACCTATGTCCGCCTGTTCGTAGAACCGGACGTGTTTGCCCTGATATGAGGCGTTCACCCACGGATGCCGGAGCAGGGCCATGGCTGCGGCCTTTACGATGATGTCGTTGACGCTGATCTTTGTATCGTCATCGAGGCTTGCGTTGATCTGTTTTCGGGTCGCGAGTACGTTGTCCATCTCGATCTCGACGGTAAGATAAAAGGTCGGGATGGGGCCGATGGATTCGGCAAGCCGCGACGCGATCACGTTTCGCATCTTCGACGTCGCCTCGTCGTGATAGGCCGAGGCCCCGACGATGGTCGAAGGTGTGAATGACCTTGCTGCCTGGGGCTTTGCAGTTCCGCCGGCAAGTGCCTCTTCGATATCGCGTTTGATGATGCGGCCGTTCGGGCCGGAACCGGTGATCGTGCGAAGGTCGAGGCCATTGTCCGCGGCCATTCGGGCGGCGATCGGGGAGACGATCATTCTTCCGTTTGTCGGAGCGGCTTGGGGTTTATCGGGCACACTCGCTTCCGCTCGTGTTTCCGCCTTCGGCTCGGCCGCCTTGCCGCCGGCCGTCGGCGTTGCTTCGGGCGGTTCCGGCGTTTGTTTCGCGGAGCCATTGGATGAGATCTCTTTCAAGAG
>JAJNPX010000504.1 GCA_021155145.1 Acidisarcina sp.
GATTGAGTCAGGTATGACCACCGGACCGGCGAAAAAAAAGGCTCCGCGCAATCGCACAATATGTATTGACATCAGCGAGGCCGAACACTATAGACGGTATATAACAACGCCGGACAACTTTTCCGACCCGTGTGCCGGACAGTCCCGACTCATTCATGGCGATACGTTCGCGATCCTTCCAGGCCTTCAGAGATCCTCTTTCGATCTGCTGTTCGCCGACCCACCGTATAACCTGACAAAGAAGTTTGGCGAGCAGAGTTTCAAGAAAAAGCACAACGGCGATTATGAGGACTGGCTCCGTTCATGGCTCGATCTCTGCGCTCCTCTCTTGAAGAACTCTGCAAGCGTTTACATTTGCGGGGACTGGCAGTCTTCGTCGGCGATCCAAAGGGTTGGCTCAGAGTATTTCAATCTTAGGAACCGGATTACCTGGGAGCGCGAAAAGGGTCGTGGCGCGAAGGCGAATTGGAAGAATACAGCCGAGGATATCTGGTTTTTTACCGTTTCGGATGAATACACCTTTGATCTTGATGCGGTCAAGAACCGCCGCCGGGTGGTCGCGCCGTATCGCGTGAACGGCATTCCCAAAGATTGGAGCGAGACGGCCGAAGGCAAGTTTAGAGACACGCATCCCTCGAATTTATGGACCGATATCACGGTCCCATTCTGGTCAATGAGGGAGAATACACCTCATCCGACACAGAAGCCGGAAAAGCTCTTGGCCAAGATAATTCTGGCGAGTACGAAGGCGGGTGACCTGATCCTCGATCCTTTTGCAGGAAGCGGAACCGCCGCGGTCGTGGCAAAAAAACTCGACCGCTCTTTTGTAGCGATCGAGGCCGATGAGAACCACTGTTTGATCGCCGCTAAGCGTCTGGACATGGCCGGCCGGGATCGCTCGATCCAGGGATTCTCCGACGGAGTATTTTGGGAGAGAAACTCGAAGTGAGGCCATTGACCGCAACGCCCTTTTCATTATCGGCCTTGTGATAGTCTTGGATGATCAAATCAAATGAAGATAGCGACCTGGAACGTAAATTCCATCAACATCCGGATGCCGCAATTGACCGCGTGGCTTGAGACGGCGCAGCCTGACGTGGTCTGTTTTCAAGAGACCAAATGCGTTGACGAGAATTTTCCCGCCGACGCGTTGAAAGCTGCTGGCTACGAATCTGCATTTATGGGCCAAAAGTCCTATAACGGAGTCGCTATCATTTCGAAATTTCCGATCACGGACGTTCAAAGGAATTTTCTCGATGACGACGACGATTCTCCGAAACGCATGATCGCCGGAACTGTCAGCGGCATTCGTATCGTAAATACGTATATTCCAAATGGAACAGAACTCGGCACGGATAAATTCACGTTCAAGCTCGATTGGCTGCTCCGCCTTCGCCGCTATTTCGACACCGGCAGCTCACCCGAAAACGACGTGTTGCTTTGCGGCGATTTCAATGTCGCGATGGAGGATCTTGACGTTTGGAGTGTGCCGCAGTGGGAGGGTAAACTTCATTTTACGATCCCGGAACGGGCGGCGATGTATAACGTCAAACAATGGGGTTTCATTGATCTTTTCCGAAAGATGAACGGCTCTGCACAAGAGTTTTCGTGGTGGAATTACCGCGAAGGAGCTTGGCAGCGCAACCGCGGCCTCCGCATCGATTATATTTGGACCACACCCTCGCTTGCCGAAAAATGCACGTCTTGTGTGATCGATAAGTCACCGCGTTCGCAGGAAAAACCGAGCGATCATGCGCCCGTCATTGCGGAATTTGGTATCTGACGTCCGGCGTCGAACGGAGTGAGCAACCTTGAAGGTCGCGACCTGGAATATAAACGGCATTAACTCCCGACTACGCCATGTACTGGATTGGTGCGCCCGCAATGATCCCGATTTACTTTGCCTTCAGGAGTTGAAATGCTCCGACTCGCGGTTTCCGCTGCAGCGACTCCGGTCGGCGGGATTCCCGCATATCGAGTTCCTCGGCGAAAAGGCTTATAACGGCGTCGCGATCCTTTCCCAGCATCCCATCGAGGGAACGCAACGCAATCTTCCGGACGACTTGCCCGAATCGCCGCGTCGCTTACTCTCGGCGACAATACGTGGAGTTTGGATTGTAAATGTCTATGCACCGCACGGGACCAAGCTCGGTTCCGAGAAATTCCTTTACAAGCTCGACTGGCTGAGGCGGCTGCGGAGCTATCTCGATTCCGTATCTTCGCCCGATGAAGAAGTCCTGCTCTGTGGCGATCTTAATGTCGCTCCGCACGAACTCGACGTCTGGAAGCCATCTGCTTGGCGTGAAAAGCTGCATTTTACGAAGGAAGAACGCGAAGCATTGCTTCATGTAAAACGATGGGGTTTCGTGGACGTATTTCGGCAGATGAACGATGACGTTAAACAGTTCTCCTGGTGGAGCAATTTCCATAACGATTTTGAGAAAGACCGCGGACTGCGGATCGATCTCATATGGGCTTCGCAGCGGATCGCCGAAGCATGCACCGGCAGTTGGATAGACAAGACTCCCCGCGGCTGGGACCGCCCCTCCGACCACGCTCCGGTCGTTGCCGAATTCTTGATCTAGCCCATTGCGAGAGCTGGCACATCAGTGCTATAAATACCGAATCCAATTCTGTTCAATTTAATTGAATTTATTTACAGGTTCTTGACGTTCTTGCCCCCGGTCGATCAGTCGGTGCGGCGTTTGTTCTAAAGGTTCATTGACCGCACCGTCTCGCTCGAGCGATCCGTGTGCCCCATTAGGAGATTCACCCAAATGAAAGAGCTAGTTTACAGGTCCCTTGCGATCGCTGTGATGGTT
>JAJNPX010000178.1 GCA_021155145.1 Acidisarcina sp.
GTATCCAGTGCGCTGGGTACGTGGCGAGATTGTATGCCTCAAAAAGGTCGAAAAATTGTTCGATCGTGAACGGCAACATCTATTGTAGGCCGGACGTTGGTTCGGCTGCGCGTCCGAACCTCAGGTAAAGCGCAGGAATAACGATCATATTCAGGAACGTCGAGGTTACAATGCCGCCGAGGATGACGACGGCCATTGGTTGTTGGATCTCCTTGCCCGGTTCACCAGCACCGAGGGCGAGTGGGACCAGGCCGATTCCGGTGACGAGAGCGGTCATCAGGATCGGAGAAAGCCGCTCCATTGATCCCTGAACGATAGCCTCGCTGAACGATTTCCCTTCGAACTCCATAAGATGCTGGTAGTGCGAGATCAGCATAATGCCATTTCTCGTCGCGATTCCGAACAGCGTGATGAAGCCGACGAGCGAAGCGATGGAAAGCGTGCCGCCCGCGAGGAAAACCATCACCACGCCGCCGATCAGAGCGAGCGGGAGATTCGCCATTACGAGAGCCGCGGCACGGGCGCTGCCGAGAGCGACGAAGAGCAGGAGAAAGATTCCCGCGATGGCGACGGCGGAAAGAAGCAGTATCTGAGTCGACGCATTTTCCTGCGCCTCGAACTGGCCGCCGTACTGGACGAAATAGCCCTGCGGGAGGGCGACATTCTTGCCGATGTTTTCGCGAACGTCAGCGATCACACTGCCCAGGTCTCGCTCGGCGACGTTTGCCTGGACGATAATGCGACGTTGGACATTTTCACGGTTGATGGTGTTCGGGCCCTGGTCGAGACGGATCTCGGCTACCTGCGCGATCGGAACCTTCGCTCCATCCGAAGTGTCGATCAAGGTTCTCCCGATGGTATCGACAGATGCACGGGAGGCATCACCAAAACGGACGAGAACGTCATATGTTCGCTGTTCCTCAAGCACCTGCGATGCTACATGCCCGTTGAATGCGGTGTCGATCGTTTCGGCAAGGTCTTCGGCCTTGATGCCGTAGGCGGCGGCCTGCTGACGGTTTAGATTGATCTGTACCTGCGGAACTCCGACTTGCGGTTCGACCATCAGATCGACGATTCCGGGAATCGCAGACATTTGGTCGCGAATCTCGCTGGCTTTCGTACGAAGCGTCCCAAGATCGGGTCCGAACAGCTTGATCGCGATCTGCGCACGCGTCCCCGACAGTAAGTGATCGATCCGATGCGAGATCGGCTGGCCGACTTCGGATTCGACTCCGGGAATCTGGGCGAGCTTTAGCCGAACTTCTTCGGTGACCACTTCGTGCGAGCGATCGCTCTCTTTCGTCACCACTTCGATCTCGCTCGTGTTCACGCCTGCCGCGTGTTCGTCCAACTCGGCGCGTCCCGTTCTCCGTGTGGTCGAGACGACCTCAGGAACTGAAAGCAGAACTTCCTCAATGATCTTCCCTATCCGGTTCGATTCATGCAGCGACGTTCCCGGCGGCAAATTCGCATTAATGTTGAACGTGCCCTCGTTGAACGGAGGCAGAAACTCGCGGCCCATTGCAAAAAAGAGTGAGAGAGCAACGACCAGCATCACTGCCGATGCGGCGATGATCTTTACTGGATGTTTCAGCGTCCAGGCAAGTAGCGTCCGGTAGTGCTTTTTCAGCCACGTCACGAGTCTCGAATCGCCTTCTTCTTCGAGCAGTTTCGAATTGCCAAGGAGGTAATAACAGAGCACGGGCGTTACCGTTAGAGCGACGATCAGCGATGCAGTGATCGAAATGATGTACGCAAAGGCGAGCGGTGCGAACATCCTGCCCTCGAATCCGCCGAGGCTGAAAAGCGGAAGGAACACGAGAATTATAATGAGCGTCGCGAAGGTGATAGAGCTTCGGATCTCGGCCGATGCGTCATAGATCACCGTAAGAACAGGCAGCGTTTCGTCCGAATGTGCGTTCTGCTTCAGCCGGCGGAACACGTTCTCTACGTCAATGATGGCGTCGTCAACAAGCGCGCCGATCGCGATTGCCATGCCGCCGAGCGTCATCGTGTTTATCGTGATGCCGAAATAGTCCATCACGAGGACCGCTGTTAGCAGCGAAAGCGGGATCGCCGTCAGCGAAATGAACGTGGTTCGAAAATTCCATAGAAACAGGAACAGAACTATCGTCACCATTATCCCGCCCTCGACCAACGACACCTCAATGTTCGTGATGGCACGATTGATGAAGTCCGCCTGACGAAACGCTTTTGTGTCGATCTTGACGTCGGGCGGGAGCGACGATTTGAGCGTTTCGAGAGTCGACTCGATATTGTCGGTCAGTTCGAGCGTGTTTGCGTTCGGCTGTTTCTGGATCGTTGCAACGACCGCCGGTGCTGCGTTGAAACTCGCGTCGCCGCGTTTCAAAGCAGGTGCCTCCTGAACGGTCGCAATATTACTGATAAGGATCGGGACGTTGTCGCGAACGGTGATCACGGAATTGGCCAGGTCGTCAACGTTGTAGGCACGCGCGCGAATGCGGATGAGGTATTCCTCATTCGGCCGCTCCATAAATCCGCCCGATGCATTCGAGTTCGACTTTGCGACCGCCTCGGTCACTTCTTCAACGGTCAACCGATAGTCGGCGAGTTTCGCCGGGTCAATGAGAATCTGATATTGCTTCAGATCGCCGCCAATGATCATTACTTGCGAAACGCCTGACACGCCCAGAATCCGAGGCCGCACGATCCAATCCGCAATAGAGCGCAGCTCCATCGCCGAGGTCTCGGTGCTCGTCATCGAGATCTCCATGATCTCGCCCATGGTCGACGAAATGGGTCCGAGTACGGGCGGCGGGACACCTGCCGGGAGGCGAACCTGCTGAAGCTTTTCCGTTACAAGCTGACGGGCCCGATAGATGTCTGTCGAAAACTCGAACTCGACGAACACGATGGAGATGCCGATCGCTGAATTCGACCGCACGCGGAAGACACCGGCCGTTCCATTCATCGCCGCTTCGATCGGAAGCGTGACTAGCGATTCAACCTCTTCCGGTGCAAGCCCGTGTGATTCCGTAAGGATCGTCACGGTCGGAGCGGTGAGATCGGGGAACACATCCACCGGCGCGCGATAAGCGACGATACCGCCGTAGATGAGTAACGCCGCCGAGGCGATCAATACCAGCAGACGATGCTTTAGAGCGAATTGGATTACCCGGTTTAGCATTTTTGTTTATCGACGCCGACTTAGACGACTCGCTTGATCTCAGAGTATACCCCGGACGTTTTCAGCGTGACGGTCACTTCGCCCGAGGTGCGGTTTCGCCAGAACCAGCCGTGACTTCCGTCAAAATCGGCGACCAACTCGCCAGAATCTCGCTCAGCGTTATTGCCTTTCTTGTAGCTGATAAATGCTTTGCTTGCGTTGTCGCCGTGAAGGTCGAAATTGAGACCACCACCTGTCGCGGTCCATTCGTAGGCGGCCTTTGCCCCCTTGACCATGTCTAGCTTTATCTCGACGCCCTGGCCGGGTTTCAACGTGACTGTCATCGAGTCATTTCGGCCCGCTTCGGCGGTCGGCTCGTTGCCAAAAGATTGTGACTGCGGGACCTGTTTTGTGGGCCGCTCTTGTGCGACAGGCGCGGCCGGAGCAGGCGGCGCCGCGGCCGCTTCGCGGTCCCTTTTTGCCTCTTCGGCGAGATTCGTCTTGATCTCGCCCATTTGGGTCAGGCCGAGCACGCGCCCGATGCCGATCGGGTCTACGCCGTATTCAGCGGGCAGCACCACGGTCGTAAGGAGAACCGTCGCGATGACGAGGGCAATTATCGTGGAGCGTAGCAGATGCTTACTGCTCGGCAATTCCTCTCTTTTTGGAAGGTCGTTGTTATACATAAAAATTCTTCTCCTACCGTTATTGGCCCAACAGGTAATACCCTGTGAGTTGATAGCCGATCAGTACAAAGCCGGCAGCCATCATCAGCACATTCGCCGTGTAGGCGTGGCGAAAGAAGCTGTCTGTTTTTCGCCAGTAGCTCATCACGATCAGAATGGCTCCAAGCGCAAGTAGCTGCCCGATCTCGACGCCAATGTTGAACGCCAGCAGATTGGGTATTAAACCTTCCACTGATAATTCGTATTCGAGGATCTTTGTCGCTAAGCCGAAGCCGTGAAAGAGGCCGAAGACAAGCGTTGCGGCCTTCGTGTTTGGTTGGAACCCGAACCACCTTTGAAAAGCCCCGATATTATCGAGACCTTTGTAGACGACCGACAGCCCAATGATCGCGTCGATAAGGTATCCGTTAACGCTAAATCCCGTCAGGACGCCAATCAACATCGTGGTCGAATGACCAATAGCAAAAAGACTGACGTAGATGCCGATGTCCTTGAGCTTGTAAAGAAAGAAGATCACGCCGAGCAGAAAAAGGATGTGATCGTACCCGGTGAACATATGCTTCGCCCCAAGATAGATGAACGGAAGCAGGTTTACACCGCTGATCTCCTGAATGTATCCCTTGTCACCCTCGGCAACGCCGTGTGCGAATCCCGTCGACACCAGAAGCAGAATCGACGAGATAACCCAGAGTCCGTAGGCATTCGGTTTCAATTGAAAGAACGTTTTCATAAACAAATTGTCTCGATTATTATTTGACTCTATAGAGGTCGACGCGGCGGTTCACCTCGTCCCAATTGACGTTCGCCATAAACGCGTCCACGTACTTCGCGGCGGCCGCTCCGTAATCCATCTGGTAGGCATGCTCGTACATGTCGAGCACGAGCAGCGGCACTGTAAAAGGGGGATTTGCTGTATGATCGGCCGACCAATAGTTGTGTATTTCTCGGGTTTGCTGGTTGTAGCCGAGAACGGTCCAGCCGGAGCCACCTGAGAGTGCGTTACCAGTTCGCTTGAACTCGGCTTCCCAAGCTTCGTAAGTGCCAAACCATTGTTCGATCAGTTTCCGGGCGTTACCGTCGGCCTTGCCGTTGCCCCCCAAGTTACTGAAATACAGCTCATGCAGCACGACGGAGCCGGTTCGGGAAAGCTCCTGGCGTTTAAGATCGCCGTAGAGATAGGCTGGAAGGTCCTTTTCTTTTGCGAAACCGGCGAGCCGCTGTTCGACAAGGTTAAGAGCTTTTACTGCTCCCGTGTAGTTGTTCTCGTAGTGCGAGCGGATCAGTTTTTCCGAGATACCTGTCAGCTTGGCTGGATCGAACGGGAGTGCCTTCGGCTGATGCTTGCCAGCAAATGCTCGCGGCAGCGATTCGGTCTGAGCGGCATCACTTTCGTAGAATGTAGCAATTACGGTAGCTACTGCAGCTACGCCCTTCAGTGCTTCTCTGCGCGTGAATTTCGTCATGTTTCAATACCTCCGAACTATGTTTCGTGAGAATGAGCGCCAGGTTCGGCCGGGCGAAGTTCCTGAAGCTTGAGTTGATAAGCTCCCTGTGTTACGACACGTTCTCCTGCTTCGAGCCCGCTTAGCACCGCGATCTTGTCGCCGTATTCATCGCCGATGGTCACTTCCCGACGCTGGAATTCCTCTCCGGAAAGAAGAACATAAACGATCCGTTTTCCTTCGTGTTCAAGTACCGCTTCCTTTGGGACCATAATCGCCGCGACGGACTGCTCGGCATCGAGTTGAACGTTCGCCTGCATACCGAGCCGCAAGGCACGCCCCGCATTCTCCACAACGAAAACGACGTTAGCCGCACGCGTCGCTTCGTCGATCGTGGCTCCGATGTCGAGGATCGTTCCCTTGAAAGTTTGTGGAAATGCGGCCGT
>JAJNPX010000525.1 GCA_021155145.1 Acidisarcina sp.
GCCAATAACATCAATACCGTCGACGGCGGCACGCACCTCTCCGGTTTTCGCGGGGCGATAACGAGAACGATCAACAACTATGCGGAAAGCACGGGCCTGATGAAAAATGCAAAGGTCGCATTGTCAGGCGATGACGTGCGCGAGGGTCTGGTCGCGGTGATCAGCGTCAAGATCCCGCAGCCCCAGTTCGAAGGGCAGACCAAGGGCAAACTCAATTCCCCCGTAAAAGGACAGGTCGAATCGTTCCTGAACGAGAAGCTCGGCGAATTCTTTGAACAGAATCCTTCCGTGGCCAAAAAGATCGTCGGCAAGGCGGTCGATGCCGCACGTGCACGCGAAGCCGCCCGAAAGGCCCGCGAGATCGTCCGTAAGAGTGCCATGGCCGGCTCCGGCCTGCCGGGCAAGCTCGCTGATTGCCAGGAGAAAGATCCCGCGAAATCGGAGATATACATCGTCGAGGGTGATTCGGCCGGCGGTTCGGCAAAGCAGGGCCGCGACCGAAAGAATCAGGCCGTGCTTCCGCTCAAGGGCAAGATACTGAACGTAGAAAAGGCGCGTTTTGACAAGATGCTCGGCCACGGCGAGATAAAGGCGCTCATCACCGCACTCGGGACGGGCATCGGAAAGGACGACTTCGACCTCAGCAAGCTCCGCTATCACAAGATCTGCCTGATGACGGACGCCGATGTCGACGGATCGCACATCCGCACGCTGCTTCTCACTTTCTTTTACCGGCAGATGCCGCAGCTCGTCGAACAGGGCTATGTCTATATCGCCCAGCCGCCGCTGTACAAGGTAAAACGCGGCCGCAAAGAGGAGTACATAAAGGACGAAAAAGGTATGTTCCGCTATCTGATGCGGATGGGCACCGATGACGTTCAGGTGAGGATCGGCGACCGCATAGTCGAGGGTCGTGAGCTTTCAAAGGCGCTCGAGCAGACGACCGAGTTCCAGAATTACTCCGCACGCTTCGCACGCCGCCTGATGAATGATCCGCGGCTGATGACGGCCCTGGTCGAGGCATTTGCCGGTAAAGACGGCGTCCTCGATAAGCACGACGTAAAGCTGAAAAAGGTCTTTGCCCAGGAGGAGTTAATGGCGGAGGTCGAGGGCCACATTGCCGATGCGGGTTACAAGACCGAGCTCATCCCCGATCTCGAGCATGGCCTGTATGAGATCGAGATCACGCTGAACAGCTCGCAGAAAGTGATCTTTGACTGGAATATGGCAAGCTATGTCGAATTTCAGAAGTCGGTCGATCTGATGCGCGATCTCGAATCCAACTTCCCCGGGCCGTTCATACTCGGCGAGAACGGCCGCAGCGAGGAGATCGCGACCCGCTCACAGCTGCTCGAAAAGATCACCGCGATGGCCAAGAAAGACCTTTCGATGCAGCGGTACAAGGGCCTCGGCGAGATGAACCCCGAACAGCTCTGGGAGACCACAATGGACCCGGAAAAACGCACGCTGCTCCAGGTACGCGTCGAAGATGCGGTCGAGACCGAAGACATCTTCACCGTCCTGATGGGCGATCAGGTCGAACCTCGCCGCAAGTTCATCGAAGACAACGCCCTCGATGTAAAGAATCTCGACGTATAGCTCGTTCTCTAATACTTCTCCTCGCGTATCCGGCATCAAGCGCGAAAGCCGCTTCCCGGATACGCATTTTTTTCGCCATTTAGGCGGAACCATTTCCGTCCGCAAAGCGTAGAGTCGTGGCATGAGAATCGGATCGCCCCGCCTTTTGGCCCGCCTCGCCGGCGTGTTCTTTTTGCTCACCATCGTGGGCGGTGTGATCGCACAGGGATTTATCAGCGAACGGCTGATCGATTTCGGCGACGCGGCCGCGACCGCTGACAACATCCTCGCGAACCGCGGGCTCTTTCAGGCAGGGTTCACGATCTACCTGATCGAGATGGCGTGCCAGGCGGTGACCGCCGGGCTTATCTACCGCATTCTGAGGCCCGTTAGCCGCACGCTTGCTTTGCTGATGCTACTTTTCGAGTTTACGGGTATCGTGGTCAAGACGTTCGCCCGCGTTCTCTACATCGCGCCGCTTTGGGTGCTCGACGGCGGCTCGGCCCTGAGCGGATTCGACGCCGGACAGCTCCAATCCCTCGCCCTGGTCCTTCTAAAGGCGAACGACTACGGCGCCGCCGCCGCGATCGCTTTCTTCGGGTTCTCGACCATGCTCGACGGATATCTTATCTTCCGTTCAACCTATCTGCCCCGCTGGCTCGGCCTGCTCGGAATGGTCGCCGCCATCGGCTGGCTCGCATTTCTCTACCCGCCGCTCGGCTACAGCACATTTATGTACGCGGCTCTCTTTGGCCTCCTTGCCTCCGCCGCCAAGATCTTCTGGCTCATAGTCTTCGGCGTCGACGAAGAAAAATTCCGCACCGTCGAGGCCGCAAACACCTGACCGCGGCCCCGCTCGCCGGACGTGTGGAAAGCTATACTTTTTAGCCTGCCGCCGACAGGAGGCGCGTCCATTGCTTTGGAGGAAGAGCCAATTCAAGCGGATCATGTTGGTCGAAATCCTTCCTGTCTGATCAAATAATCAAATTCTTGGTGTGTGATAGACATTGTTCACTAAATAAGATTGAAAGTTCGGGAAATACGAGTCCATTCACTATCCAAGGTGTAGTCATCTGGATCGTACTTACGCCAACGACCAAAATAATATTGAAGCCCATCTCGATCCCCTGTGGCCTCGCACGCAAGGACTAAAGAGCGATAGATTTTCGAATTCACTTCGTCGTGCCGACCTGAGTTTTCATTCCTCGATTCCAACGCTAACCGGAGCTGCTTTTTCGCGGCATCAATTTCTTTAATACCTTTTTCGTCCTGAAAGCTATTAATTAACTCTTTTCC
>JAJNPX010000533.1 GCA_021155145.1 Acidisarcina sp.
ACGTTTGGTTTAAAACTAGCGTTGTATCAAATCCGATCACCGATTCCTCAAATCTTATGCTATCAACTGTACCAAACTCGAAATGCGTAAATCGCTCGAACCAATCCAAACAAGTTCTATGCCATGATTTTCGCGAATTGCTCGATGGAGACTTAAGTCCTTTTTATACTGCTAGTTAGGTCTTTCAAGGGTTCAGGGTCGGCAGATTCTGCGTACGCTTTAGATACAGTTGATGTGAGATCGAGACCGATTTCGTCCGATTTTATTGCATCGGGGCAATCGAGGGAGACTCGGTAACAAAAAACCTAATGTACTGGATGAATTATTACATAAGAACATCCAGAATTAAAAGACTTTTCTTCGATTCGGTCAAAGAGAGAGATCTGCCGTTTCGAGGTACTCCTTCATATACGCGAGGAATCTTTCTGCATCGGCACCGTCCACGATGCGGTGATCGTAAGTAAGCGCGAAGTATGCCATCTGCCGGATCGCGATATAATCGTCACCATCCGGAGACGTGAACACCTTGGGCCTCTTTTCGATCGTGCCCACACAGAGAATGGCAACCTGCGGCTGGTTTATGATCGGCGTGCCGAAGAGCCCGCCAAAGACGCCCGGGTTAGTGATCGTAAATGTGCCGCCTGTAACCTCATCGGGGCTGAGCTTTTTGGTGCGGGCACGATCCGCGAGGTCGTTGGCGGTCAGTGCGAGCCCGGAAAGCGACAGTGTATCGGCCTTTCGAATGACGGGCACGATAAGGCCCCAATCGAGAGCTACGGCCATACCCAGATTAATGTCGCCCTTGTAAACGATGTTGTCGCCATCTACCTGTGCATTCACGACCGGAAACTTGCGGATCGCATTTGTAACGGCCTGGAAAATGAACGGCATATAGGTCAGTTTCGTTCCGTAGCGGGACTGGAACTCGGCCTTGTTCCGGTCACGGAACTTTGCCACATTTGTCATATCGATCTCGTAGACGCTTGTGACGTGAGCCGAGGTCTGCTTGGAAAATGTCATGTGCTCGGCGATCTTTTTGCGCATCACCGACATTTTCTCGACTCGGTCGCCGACAGAAGCGGTCACCGGTGCGGGCTTGAACTCGGCCCTGGCGGCGGGCTGAGAAGCTGCGGGCGCCGATGCTCCCTTGACAAGAATATCCTGCGGACGGAGCGCGGCGCCGGTCTCCAGATAGGACAAAATGTCATTTTTTGTGACGCGGCCGCTGAGGCCCGATCCGGGAATTCGTGAAAGGTCGACCCCGTGTTCCTTCGCAATATTGCGAACGAGCGGGCTGCTCTTGGTACGGCGGAGATCCTCGACGGTGCTGCTGCCATTTCCTGCAGCAGCCTTTGCGGCGGCCGTCGGTTCGGCCTGCGGCCTGGTTTCGGAAACTGGAGATGCGGCAGCAGATACCGAGGGCTTTGGCTCGTTTCGGGCCGGTGCGGCAGCCGCTGCGGCACCTTCGGCACCTACAAGCGCAAGGACGGCTCCGACCTCGACGGTCTCGCCTTCGTTGACGTTAATGGCTAGTAATTTCCCGGCCGCGGGCGACGGCACCTCGGCATCGACCTTGTCGGTCGAGATCTCTAGCAGCGGTTCGTCCTTTTCGATCGTATCGCCAACCGCCTTGAGCCATTTCGATACGGTGCCTTCGGTGATCGATTCGCCCATCTGCGGCATCACGACCTCGGTCGCGTTGCCCGACTGCGGAACTGGGGCCGCGGACTGCGGAGTTTCTGCGGTCGGTGCGGCGACGGCGTCCGCGATGATCGCCGGCGCAGGAACATCTTCAGCTTCGATCGGAGTAGGTTGAGCTTCAGTCTTGGGGCTTTGGGACTCGGGACTCGCCGAGGCGACCTCACCTTCGGCGCCGATCATGGCGAGGACCGTCCCGACCTCGACCGTTTCGCCTTCCTGATGGCGAATTTCCAAAAGCGTCCCTGCGGATGGCGAAGGCACCTCGGCATCGACCTTGTCGGTCGAGATCTCAAGTATCGCCTCGTCCTTTTCGATCTTGTCCCCGACGGCTTTCAGCCATTTGGAGACGGTCCCTTCGGTTATGGACTCGCCCATCTGCGGCATCACGACTTCTACGCTCATAAGTGCTCCGTTGCGGTATAAGTGGGAATTATACTGTGCAAATTCAAACTATCAGAATACTAGAAATTCAGGGCAAAGAAAAAGCCATTGCCGCTCGGGAGTTCCAGCTTTAACCGGCCTCGCGTTTAGTCAAGACATCTTGCGGCAGCGATTCGCCTTCTACAGGTGGAACTTCTGAACGTTTGCGGATAAAGGCCTCGATCCGATCGAGGCCGTACACGGACGCGGGGATCAGGAAGGCGTCGCCGTTCTTGAGACCGACCGAAAGCCCGCCCTCGGCCAGTTTGTTCACTGTTGCGATCTCCGCCCACGCTATCGTGCGCTCTCGATAGACGATCCCGTTCGAATAGATGCTCACGGAGTTTCGCTTCTGGATCCACCACCCCATCAGCGTAAACACCGAGACCACGAGGAACGCCGCCGCCAGAAAAAAGTATTGGAAACTCTGCCAGATCAAAAAGAAGATGAGAGCAAGGAGAAAAAAGATAAGCGAGAGCGCGGCGACTATTGCGGCGCGCTGCAGATAGTGCGGCGAAGTTCCGTGGATGGCAACAAGTTTTCCGAGCGAGACCGGCCGTTCCGACATCTTAAATGCGGTCAGCCCGCTCGGGTCGGGTCGATCATTGCGCGAACCTCAGAGATGCGATTCGCCGGAAAACCGCTCTCGCGGGCATGTTCCTCGATCAATTCCTGGTTCGGAGCGGTATAGATACAGTACACCTTGTCTCCGGTCACGTAACTGTGGATCCACTGGATCTCGGCACCGAGCTTGTTGAGTACGCTGCAAGATCTCTGTGAGGCCGACATCAGATCGTCGGCCGTCATATCGCCTGCCCCTGGTATGTCGCGTTCGATAACGAATTTTGGCATTGGATGCTCCTTATATTCGATCTTGTGAATTACCGAATTTGCCGTAAATGTCAGATAATATCAAACATAGTACTTCTATTTCTGGAAATCCTTGCCACAACAAACACGAAATCTTATGAGATCAAAACGCATGCTCGCCGCGCTCCTTTTCGCTTTCGTTTCTACGGCTCTTTCGATCGGGGCTCAGACGCCCGCACGCCTTACGAATGAAGATTACGCCCGTGCAGAAAAAATGTTGTCCTACAACACTGCACCACTGGTCGACCGCGCGAACGTGCGGCCGACATGGCTAGACGACGGCCGATTCTGGTATCAGGTGCTGACGCCGACGGGCCGCGAATTCGTGCTGGTAGATCCGGCTGCCGGATACAGGAAGGCAGGCCAGAGCCTTACCGAACTGGGCCTCCCGGCGGCCCCGGCGGGTGGCGGGCCCGGAAGATTCGGCGGCGGCAATGCGGTGCGTTCGCCCGACGGAACGAAGGAGGTTTTCATAAAAGATTGGAATCTGTGGGTTCGCGACATCGGAAGGAAGAAAGAGACACAGTTGACCAACGACGGCGTAAAGGATTTTGGCTACGCGACCGACAACGCCGGATGGAAACACAGCGACCGCGCGATCGTCCTTTGGTCGCCCGATTCGAAAAAGGTCGCCACGTTTCAACAGGATCAGCGTCACGTAAGCGATATGTATCTTGCAACGACAAATGTCGGTGCCCCCAAACTAGAGGCATGGAAGTATCCGCTGCCGCAGGATAAAGAGATAATAAAGATACATCGTGTGGTGATCGACGTAGAGAGCGGCAAAATGGTGCGATTCAAAATGCCGCCCGACGACCGCCGCGGCACGCTCTGCGACGATATCGCCTGCGACGGCACGTTCGGCGATAACGAGTGGAGCCCGGACGCGTCAAAGCTGGCTTTTGTTTCGAGCTCTCGCGATCATAAAGAAGCAAAGTTTCGCATCGCCGACACCGCCACCGGCGAGGTGCGGGATGTTTTTGAGGAGAAGGTCGCGACCCAATACGAATCGGGCCAGGGCGAGATAAACTGGCGCTATTTTCCGGCGACCAACGAAGCCATCTGGTACTCGGAGAGGGACGATTGGGGCCACCTCTATATGTACGATCTGACGACGGGAAAACCGAAATGGCAGATCACGAAGGGCCCGTTCGTCGTGACCCGGATATCGAAGATAGACGCGCCGAACCGCGTTATCTATTTTGAGGCGAACGGCCGCGAGGCTGGCAGGGACCCATACTTCTCGCATCTTTACCGGATCGATTTTGACGGCAAGAACCTTAAGCTCCTGACCCCGGAGGACGCCAACCATCAGATCACATGGTCCGCCGACGACAAGTACTTCGTCGATAACTATTCGAAACCGGACGTGCCGAACGTGGCGGTTCTTCGCGATGCCGGCGGCAAGCTGATCTTAGAGCTGGAAAAGGCGGACGTGTCGAGGCTTCGCGCGGCCGGTTGGCAGACCGTGACCCCGATCAAGGTCAAATCGAGGGACGGAAGGTGGGACCTTTACGGCCTTTTGTTCACCCCGACCAATCTTGACCGGACAAAGAAGTATCCGGTGATCAACTACATCTACCCAGGCCCGCAGGGCGGCGGCGTCGGGACGCGCAGCTTCGGGCCAAGCCGGAGCGACCATCAGGCACTGGCCGAACTGGGTTTCGTGGTAGTGGTCATCGACGGTACATGCAATCCTGACCGTTCGAAGTCGTTCCACGATGTTTGTTACGGGGATATGGGCGATAACACGCTCGAAGATCAGATCGCCGGGCTGAAGGAACTTGCGTCAAAGAATCCCTTTATGGACCTCGCGAGGGTAGGCATTTGGGGACACTCCGGCGGCGGATTTGCGACCGCCGATGCGATGTTCAGCTATCCGGATTTTTATAAGGTCGGCATCTCGGAATCGGGAAATCATGATAACCGCAATTACGAGGACGATTGGGGTGAGAGGTACATCGGGCTTATGGTCGGCGACAATTACGAAAAACAGGCCAACCAGATCAACGCAAAGAACCTGAAGGGCAAACTGATGCTCGCCCACGGCAACATGGACGATAATGTGCCACCGTACAACACGTGGCTCGTCGTCGAAGCTCTGAATAAAGCGAATAAGGATTACGACCTGGTGATCTTTCCGAACGCGAGGCATGGCTACGGCGCCGACAGCTTTTATATGATGCGGCGGCGCTGGGATTATTTCGTCAGGCACCTGATGGGCGCGGAACCGCCGAAGGAGTATAAATTGACGCCCAAGCCTGATCCGCGAACGGCACCGGCAAGGTAAGCCATCCAGGAAGGATCATTCAAAAGGACGCTGGATCGTCTGCGTCCTTTTTTAATCTGGCAAATGGTTCTTTGGGCGGGTCGTTCACATTTAACTCGTTGTAGTGATATTCACCTGCCTTAAGATCAACATGATAGATGAAGATGGTTTGCGAGTCTTTCGCATCGAAGGTTTCGGGCCAATATACGGCCCCGATCAAGCTTGTCCGAAACGGAATGATACCCCTAATTGTATACTTTCCCGGCTGCAGAAGCGGAAACCAAAAATAACCCTCCGAATCCACACTCACGGTCTTTGCGACTCCGTCTCCCACTATTGAGACCTCAACATTCTTCATTAAGGTCATATAGTTCTGAACTACGCTCCCGACAATTCCCTGAGGCTCTTGAAATTTGAATGCTTCTCTTTCGATAGCACTAAGTTGTTCCTTTGACTTGACCCTCTGACTGGAGTTGCAGGAACCTCCGAACGACATCTGAGGCGAATTCAAATGGCTTCCGAGGACGATCCATGTCTCCCCTCGCCTTGGCACCATTCGCGAGTCTGCGCGAAAGCTGCAAGACGACGAATCATAATCAGCATAAAGAGAGATCAATCGGGTCGAGGACTCGATTCCCTTGTATTTCTTCGCCACCTCAAATGTAACGATCCGATCCCCACGGACACTGTCCTCGCTCTGTCTGGAAATAGGTGTAACAGAACGAACCTTGCCAACGAAGACTGCATTAGCTTCTGAGAATTCAGCGACCCATGGAGCGTACGATCTGACACAAGTACAGGCAGTCACCGTCATTGCGGCAAACACAAGAGTCGCGACAAAAACGCAACCTAAAAACGCCTTGTTAGGTTTGATCGTCAATGGCGAAACCTCGATAGTCAGTCAAGCCAAGGCCTAGCCATGCTGGACCTTCTCGGCCTCGGAGTGAATTATCGGCACCAATCCGCGGAGGATGCGATTGACCGATTCGGAATCGGGAAACATCTTTGCCACATCCGGTTCCAGCAGCACGATCCTTTGGGCGGTTTCCAGCCGATCGACATATTTCCCGCGAACTCCCCCGGAAAAATCATACTCCTCAAGCATTTCATCCTCGTCGGTTCTATTATCGCTCATAATTCCTCTTTTCGGCCGGTGTCGCCGTCCTGGCGCTGATGATCCTTATCATATCACCGCGGTCTGTGTGAACAACAACTAATATTCTCTGCAAGATCGAGTGGCCTACGATGACATAGCGTCTTGTCCCAACCGAGTGTTTCGGATCGTCTATCGTGATCGAAAGCGGGTCGAAGAATACCGAGGCGGCTTCCTCGAATGTGACGCCATGCTTATCGAAGTTCGCATCAGCCTTCTCCCGATCCCATTCAAATTCGCTGTTCATTTGAAAGCTCTTTTGTCTCGTCCTCGCTCTCATCCTGGAACAGTTCACCAACCGGCGTGCGGGGAGGCGGAAGTTCGGCGGCGTAACCGGCCATATCCCTGTGCATCTGGGCG
>JAJNPX010000536.1 GCA_021155145.1 Acidisarcina sp.
TCAGCTCGATCCCCGTGATAATGATCACGTCGCGTACGGCCGACAAGCACCGCGACCGGGCGCTCGAGAACGGCGTATCGCATTATCTGACAAAGCCTTACGAAGACAAAGATCTGATCGAATCGATCAGGCGGCTGGCAGGTCTCACTTAGCGGGCGGCTTGCTCGGGCGAAGCTCGACCTTGCTCGGAAGGGCACGAACCGGCATCGAGAGCAGGTCCATCACGACCTGTGCGATATCGGCAGGCTGCAGCTGCCAGGAATTCGCCTCGGTCGGTAGATCGCCGCCGAACGCGGTATTCACGCTACCGGGGCAGATATAGGTCACCTTGATATCCTGCTGGCGAACCTCTTGCATCATCGCCTCGGTAAAGCCGTTGAGGCCGAATTTCGACGCATTGTAAGCGGCCATTTTCGGATGGGCATTCTGGCCGGCTAGAGAAGAGATATTGATGATGTAGCCGCCTCCTCCGCGCTCCTTCATTATTGGGATCGCGTAATGGCAGCAATAGAAGGGGCCGAGGAGATTCGTTTCGATGGTCTGACGAAAGGCCTCCGGCGAGGTCTCCTCGACGGTCTTTCCAAAAAAACCGACGCCCGCATTATTTATCAGTATATCGATGCCGCCAAAAAGCCGGACGCATTCTTCGAGCATCATGCGGACCTGCTCTTCGCTTCGCACATCGCATACGTCTCCGCCGGCCGTGCCGATCCGCGACAAGGTGGAAACTGCATCCGCGACGCCGCGCTTATCCCGGCCGCAGACGAATATCGCCGCACCGGCGGCCGCCAACGCCTCGGCTATCGCCAGGCCGATCCCTTTCGTGCCGCCCGTTACGACGGCGACCTTTCCTTCAAGATCCATCAGTTCGCCTCTTCGGATGTCTCCGGCTCATCGTCGTCTTTCGATCTCGGAACACGAATCCGCGGGGATTCACGATCTGCAAGTTTTTTCCAGGCGATCGTAACGCCATTTGCATCGTCCATCTCTACGACCTTGAAAACGACGATCACGTCGCGGCGTTTATCAAAGTCGAGCTCGTTGTACATAATGCCGCCGACGGCCCGAATGATCCTGCCGCGGTATGCGACCGCCCGCAGGGCGTAGGTCGAGTTCAAACGCGGCACTATAGACTTGGAGTATTTGAACCGATCGTATACGACGCCCCTGACAAATGAATCATCCTTTTTCACGACATCGTCAGGCCCTCCGGAGGGCTCGAACGATGTCAGGAACTGCATTCCCGGGGTGGCAAGACCCACCAGGTCGATCGGCATTTCTCCAAGCTCGGTCATAAATCCGTGCATGAAGATCCCGGTGATGCGCAATTTTCCACGTTCAAAAGTGAGGTCCGCGAGATGCCTGAGCCGATATCGCTCGGCCCTGAAAGAGTAAGAATTGCCCGATCCGGGAAAGGCGAATTTGAGGCATTGTTCCTTTACGGTTATGACCTTTTCGTTGTTGACGCACCCGATGTCCGGCATCAAGCGAAACACGCCCGAATCCTCCGAGCGGATCAGGGCCGAATATTTCGCGGCCACACTTTCACTTGGCCTGAGAGCGGCGAGTTCCTTGTCCGATGGTTTACGATAAAGCGGAGCGACAAGCCGCTGATGGGCGGCAACACGGGTCGCCAGCATATCCGACCGTGACACCGGATTGAGCGGAAACTGCTGAAGACGCCGCAGGTCTTGCGCACTCGGCCTGCTCGTTTGCGGTGCCGCCGGCGAAGATGTGGGCTGCGGGGTCGAGGTCGGCGGCGGCGTTGGCGGCGGTGTTGCCGAAGGCTGCTGCCCATATGCCGCAGCAGCCGAAACAACCGAAAATGCGATCATGAAGAAATACCGCATAGAAAATTTGGCGATAAAAGGATCGCCTCACCTCAGATCGTTGCCGTAAAGACTGATCCCCGCCTAGCCGAGCCTTTTCTTCAGAATATCGTTGACGACCTTCGGATTCGCCTTGCCTTGCGAGGCTTTCATCACCTGGCCGACAAAAAAGCCGAACAGTTTTTCGTTTCCGCCGCGGTAGGCCGCGAGGTTCGCATCGTTTGCCGCGATCACGCCATCGACGATCGCCGCGATCGCGGACGGATCGGAGATCTGCTCGAAACCGCGTTCCTCGATCACGGCGGCGGCCGCCTTGCCGGTCGCGAACATCTCGGCAAAGACCTCCTTGGCCTGATTGTTATTGATCTTGCCGGCCTCGACCGTGATTATCAGCTCCGCAAGGTCCTCGGCAGAAACGAGCACGGCGGCGGCGGCCCGGCCCGAATTGTTCAGTTCACGGGTAAATTCGCCCAGCACCCAGTTTGCGGCGAGCTTCGGATTTGCGGTGATACGCGCGACCGTCTCGAAATACTCCGCGAGGTCCTTGTGGCTGACCAGATGCGAAGCGTCCGCGTAGCCAAGCTGATAGGTCTCGACAAAACGCTCCCGCATCGCATCGGGCAGCTCCGGCATCCGGGCCCTGACTTTTTCGATAAACTCCGCGGTGACCGCAAGCGGCTGCAGATCGGGCTCGGGGAAATAACGGTAGTCGTGCGCGTCCTCTTTCGAACGCATCACACGCGTCTCATTCTTTTTCTCGTCCCACAGGCGTGTTTCCTGGTTTACGGGCTCGCCCGCCTCATGCGCGGCGATCTGGCGTTCGATCTCAAACTCGATCGCCTTTTGCATGAACCGGACCGAGTTCAGATTCTTAAGCTCAACCTTGTTATTGAATGTCGTCTCGCCGATACGCCGGACCGAAACGTTCGCCTCGCAGCGAAGGTTTCCCTTCTCCATATCCGCGTCGCTGGCACCGACCCATTGAAGCACCCGGCGGACGTGATTGACATAGTCATACGCCTGCCAGGACGTGCGAAAATCCGGCGACGTCACGATCTCGCCCAGCGGCGTGCCGGCCCGGTTGAGGTCCACGTACGAATACTTGTTCACATCCGGCAACCCTTCATGGACGTTCTTTCCCGCGTCCTCCTCCAGATGCATCCGCTGGATGTGGACCTCCATCGGTTTCCATTCCGTCGCGTGCCCGTGGCCGTCCCGCTCGGCGGTCATGATCGTAAGGCGTCCGTTGGCGGAGAAGGGCCTGTCGTACTGCGAGATCTGATAACCCTTGGGCAGGTCGGGGTAAAAATAATTCTTTCGCGCAAAGTTAGATTCTGCCTGGATCTCAAGCCCAAGGGCCAGGGCCGCCCGCGAGCCGAGTTCGACGGCCTTTTCGTTGAGGACCGGAAGAGCACCGGGCAGGCCGAGGCATACGGGGCACGTATTCGAATTCGGCTCACCGCCCGTCTCCACCGCACAGCCGCAGAAGATCTTGGTTGCCGTTGCGAGCTGCGCATGGATCTCCATGCCGATGACCGCTTCCCAGCCTTGTTTCATAATCCCTAACCGTTAACCGTCGAAAGACTTTCTTCGATGAATGAGTTCAAGCTCTTACCCGAACGCTTGGCCAGCCGGTAGAGCTTATTATGGAGTTCAGGCGAGATCCTTAAAACAAAGTTTCCCGAAAATGGACGATCGGGCTCTTCGTTTCTCTCGCGGCAAAATTCCAAATAATCTTCGATGGAATTCTTGAATTCGCGCTTCAATTCCGCGACAGACTTTCCCTGAAAGGTAATTACATCACGGGTATTTACGACCTCACCATGAAAACGCTCCAGATCATCGTCAAAGCGAACAACTGCCTCGTACCCCTTATACCTCATCTTTTCCTATGCCTGCCTCGTACAGAAAGCGACGCATCGACATCAACGCCCCCTTATCGGTCTCCTTTTGCGGATGCGGCCGGTGAAAAACGGCCCTTACTCCGTTTAGTGCGATCCTCGTCCTCGAACCACGACCCTCGCTCAGATCTCCGCCCAGAGCAAGTATCAGCTTTTCGATATCGGACCAAAGAACGTTTGATCTAACGGGAGTCGCAAAGATCGCAGCCAGCGTACCCCGATGACGTCGGCTCAAAGGCATTATAGTATCAGTTTGTAGTATTAAACAAACGGTAAATAACGCGAACTATCGGGATGATGATCCGAGTTTTGCAGAATTCAAAATGTTACCGTTTCACCTCGGCCGCCTCGCGGGCCGCCACGCGGGAAACGAACGATGCTGAGGCCTCGGCGACCAGATCGTGCTCGATCGGCTGCCCGGCTCGTAAACTATACCGCCGGGCGTCGCACGCCACCTGGGCCCGCTGAACGGCCGGTTCCAGACCCG
>JAJNPX010000540.1 GCA_021155145.1 Acidisarcina sp.
AGATTGAAAAGATTTGGATGCGCTTTTTCTATCTCATCAAGAACAAGGACCGCATGCGGTGTTCGCATGATGGCTTCGGTCAGCAGTCCGCCCTGATCGAAACCGACATATCCCGGCGGCGCGCCGATAAGGCGCGACACCGTATGCGGCTCGGCATACTCGCTCATATCGAAGCGAATGAATTCGACGCCGAGCGTTTCGGCAAGCTGTTTCGATACCTCGGTCTTGCCGACCCCGGTCGGGCCCGAAAACAGGAACGACCCGACAGGCTTCGTCTGATGGCCGAGGCCCGCTCGCGATATCTGTATCGCATCCACGACGCGGTCGATCGCGTCGTCCTGTCCGAAAATAACTTTCTTCAGGTCTTCGCGAAGCGTCCTTAGCCTTTGCCGCTCGTCGGCGACGACGGTCTTCGGCGGGATCTTTGCCATTCGCGCGATCGTGTTCTCGACCATCTGCACGGAGACGCGCTTTGGCCTCTTGCTCTCGGGCAAGAGTTTGACCGCGGCCCCGACCTCATCGATGACGTCGATCGCCTTGTCCGGAAGATAGCGGTCATTGATGTACTTTCCAGCCAGTTCCGATGCGCTTCGCAAACTCTCGGTCGTGTACTTTACGCCGTGGTGTTCTTCGTAAAACCTCTTCAGGCCCTTCAGGATCTGGAATGTTTCCTCGATGCTCGGCTCGCCGATCTCGATCTTTTGAAACCGCCGGGCAAGCGCCCGGTCGCGCTCAAAGGCCGCCTTGTATTCGCTGTAGGTCGTCGAGCCGATACATCGCAGTTCGCCGGCGGCCAGGGCCGGCTTAAGGATATTCGATGCATCCATCGAACCGCCCTGTACCGAACCCGCACCGACGATCGTATGTATCTCGTCGATGAAGAGGATGGCGTTCTCCTCTTTTTTGAGGTCGGTGATGATCGCCTTGAATCGCTGTTCGAAGTCGCCGCGATAGCGCGTGCCGGCAAGCACGGCGCCCATGTCGAGCGCGAATACCTTCGCCTCCCGGAGCACTTCGGGAACGTCACCCTCGCTTATCTTCAACGCAAGCCCCTCGGCAAGCGCCGTCTTGCCCACGCCGGGCTCACCTACGTACAGCGGATTGTTCTTTTTCCTGCGGCACAGCACCTGGATCGTGCGTTCGATCTCGGCTGTGCGGCCCACGATCGGGTCGATCTTGCCTTCCTTGGCAAGGGCGACAAGCTCCGTCGTAAAACTCTCGAGCGGCTTCGCTCGCTGGCCCTGCGCCGGTCCGGGGCCGAATTCCTCTTCGTCGAAACCTTCGGGGAACATATCTCCCGAATCGACCTTCGATATCCCATGGGCGATGAAGTTGAGTATGTCGAGACGGGTCACGCCCTGCTGGAGCAAAAGGTAAACGGCAAAACTCTGTTCGGCCTGGTAGAACGCGGCGAGAATATTGTCGCCATCCACCGACGATTGTCCGCTGCCCTCCGCCTGAAGCACTGCGTACTGAATGGTCGACTGAAAGGTCGAGGTCAGCTCGGGCATATGCTTGGCCTCCGGCGGCATCTTCTCGAGCGTGTTCTTGAAATACTCTTCTAATGCACGGCCAAGTTCTTCAAGGTTCGCACCGCAGTGAAAGAGAATGTTTCGCGCACTGCCATCTTCGAGCAAGGCGAAAAGCAGATGCTCGAGGGTCACATACTCGTGCTTATATTTCACCGCCTGGTCAACCGCGTAGCTTAATGTCTCTTCCAGTTCCCGTGTTAACATACAACCGCCGCCTTGATTATACTCGATGCAGACGCCGTACGGCGATATCGGACTCGCCCGAGCCGGGGACGTTAGCCGGCCGTCGCGTGTACCACTCTATGAAGCAGTTAAGAAAGTATATACCTATGCCCGTCAAACACGGGCTTTATCACGTATATTCCTCGACAATACCAAAAATACTTTCCGCTTCGCTCGGCCTGATCGGCTACAACGTCTCACGTCGCAGAAACTTTTATTCCCCGCTGCCGAGCTTGCCAGACCTCAAGAAGAATATCGCCCGCTGGTATCGGCCGAGCAGCCTGGCGGGTATTGCTTACGACCTCGACGCCATGAAAGCAGTGCTCAGCGGCCTGCTTTCGCAGTACAGGGACGAGTTCATGCTGCTGCCTGCGTACAGCGAGCTGAAAGACCGCGGCTTCGGCCTCGGTTACACGCCGGTCGACGCCATGATCTTATATATGATGATCAGGCACCTGAAGCCCGCACGCTATATCGAGGTAGGTTCGGGCCTTTCTACCTATTACTGCAGCCTCGCCGCCGAACGCAACCGGGACGAGGGCTCGCCGCTGCAGATGACCTGTATTGAACCGTATCCGCTCAAACATCTCTATTCGATACAAGGTATCGAGGTCATTGCAAAAGAGGTGCAGGATGTACCGGCGGAAACATTTGCCGAGCTGACCGCCGGCGATGTGCTCTTTATCGATTCGAGCCATATGCTCCGCGTGGACAGCGACGTCCCGTATCTCTATCTCGAGATCTTGCCGCGAACCGCTCCCGGCACCTACATTCACATACACGATGTCCCGTTCCCATACAACGTTCCATATCCGGCCGAGCGTTGGATATTTGGCCAGGCGGAGCCGATGTTCTGGAACGAGGCGATGGTGCTTCAGGCACTGCTCTGTGGAAATCCGAGCTTTGAGATCCTCCTTTCGGCGCCGCTGATCAGGCACTACGACGAAGAATTTCTCAGGTCGCAGATACCTATCTACGAAACGGTCGAGGAAAACTCGAACACCTTTAGCTCTATCTGGCTGAAACGGGCCGCCTAACTCACACGGGAAACGCCGTCCGCGGAGATCGCCGAGACGTGTGTCAAAAAGTCGAGCCCGGTAGTTTCATAGACGCGCCTAATGCCGTTTTCTACTTCCTCGGCGGTCTCGCGTGAACCGCTGAGAAAGAACATCGACGGCCCGGAACCCGAAATGCCGCCGCCCAATGCACCCGCCTCCAGAGCGGCCCCCTTGACCTCTCCGAATTTCGGGATCAGCGAACTTCGCACGGGCTCGACGATCAGATCTTCCATCGATCTCGCCAGAAGTTCCAGATCGCCCCGGGCAAGCGCGGCGACCAGCGAACCGAGGTTGCTCCATTGACGAACGGCAGACGCGAGCGGGACCTGCGCCGGTAATATGGCCCTCGCCTCCGATGTCTTTATCTCGATCTGCGGGTGTAATACCGTCGCAAAAAGCATCGGGAATTCGAGTGAGACTATGTCGATCGGATCGACCGAACGAACGAGGGTGAATCCGCCGAAGATGGACGGGGCGACGTTGTCGGCATGACGCGCGCCAGAGGCCAGCTTTTCGCCCGCCATCGCAAACCCGACAAGCTCGCTCTTGGAGTATCGGCCGCCGAGCAATTCGTTCGCCGCCACGACCGCACCGCACGAACTCGCCGAACTTGAACCTATGCCGCTGCCCGGCTTGATGTTCTTCGTGATCTTGACCTCAAAGCCCGATCCCTCTCCCGCGTGGTCGAGCATCGCCCTCAGCGCAACTCCCGCTACGTTTCTCGCCGGATCGGTCGGCAGTCCGAAATCATCGGTGTGGCGAATGCGGATCTCCGGCTCGCGAATCATGCTGACCGTGAGCTCGTCGTAAGGCTCGCTCAGAGCAAAACCTAGGCAATCGAATCCGCAGACCACGTTCGAGACGGTCGCCGGCGCATGCACGCGAACACTATCCATATTTCTTATCGAGAGGCTAAACGTAATAACATATCGTTGGTCGCCTGTTGACCCCGGGATGCAATACTTTAGCACAAACCGAAGATCGCCAATGGCAGACTTCCGCGAAGCCGTTCTTCGCGGCCAACCCGACGACAAAGGCCTCTACTTTCCGGCGACGATCCCTCAGTTCACAGCGCGGTTCTTGGAAGACTTTCGCGAGCTGCCGAATGAGCAGATAGCGTTCGAGGTGATACAGCCGTATGTCGGCGATGCCATCGGCGCGGACGCGCTCCTTGATATATGTAAGGAAACTGTGGATCTCCCGTTCCCCCTTGTCCCGGTCGGCGAACGTATCTCCGCGCTCGAGCTATTTCACGGCCCGACGCTCGCTTTCAAGGATGTCGGGGCACGATTCATGAGCCGTTGCCTCGGGTATTTCTCGGGCGAGATAGTTCGCAAGGCGGTCGTCGTAGTGGCCACTTCGGGGGATACGGGAGGTGCCGTCGCTGCTGGTTTTCACGGTATTGAAGGCGTAGATGTCGTGATCTTGTTCCCAAAGGGCAAGGTGAGCCGCGTGCAGGAGCTGCAGTTGACCACTTTGGGCGATAATGTAATTACATTGGAAGTACGTGGAACGTTCGATGACTGTCAATCGCTCGCGAAACAGGCCCTCGCCGACGGATCGCTCCGCGATGATCTGTTCATAACCTCGGCAAACTCGATAAATATCGCCCGATGGCTGCCGCAACAGTTCTATTACTTCTTTGCACTCAAACAATGTAATTACAGTGAGCCCATTTTCTCTGTTCCGAGCGGAAATTTTGGGAATATTGCGGCCGGCCTCCTCGCAAAAGCCTCGGGAATGCCCGCCGGCGGGTTCATCGCGGCCTGCAATGCGAATGACGTGGTTCCCGAATATCTTCGAACGGGCCGATATAAGCCGCTCAGGTCGGTTTCGACGCTCTCGAACGCAATGGACGTCGGCGACCCGAGC
>JAJNPX010000028.1 GCA_021155145.1 Acidisarcina sp.
CGCGGATGAGCATTCTCTCGATCGTTTCCGAACCACTCAAGATTCACGGTGTTTCGAGCCGACAGGAGCGGTCGGATCGCGTCGCGGCCCTGCTCGAAAAGGTCGGGCTCGATCCAAAGTATATGCACCGGTATCCGCACGAATTCTCGGGCGGCCAAAGGCAGCGGATCGGCATCGCCCGGGCCCTTGCTCTGAACCCGAAGCTTATCATCTGTGACGAGCCCGTCTCGGCCCTCGACGTTTCGGTGCAGGCACAGGTGGTGAATCTGCTGCAGGACCTGCAGGCAGAGTTTGGGCTGACGTACCTCTTCATCTCGCACGGCCTTGCCGTGGTCGAGCATATCTCGAATCGGGTCGCGGTAATGTATCTCGGAAAGATCGTCGAGACGGCGGATTCGCTGACATTGTTTGAGCATCCGCTGCACCCATATACCCAGGCGCTACTGTCCGCGATCCCGGTCCCTGATCCCACGCAGAGACGCGAGCGGATAGTCTTACGGGGAGATGTGCCGACGCCGATCGATCCGCCTTCGGGCTGCAGGTTTCGGACGCGCTGTCCCTATGCGATCGACGAATGCGCGAGGGTCGAGCCCGAATTGATCGAACACGGAACGGGGCATGCGGCCGCCTGCATCAGGATCGGGGAACCGGGCGGCCCTATTCCGTTCAAATAATTGAACATTCGCTCGATTTGGTGCGTACCCTTTTGTAGAAACACCCATTTTTGTTTACCCGTTTGTCTAAACGGAACTTTTATTTCGCCAGATACAGGAGTGAAAATTATGGAAGACCCCCGCGATAAGGAACCGGCCGTTTCGGATCCGCCGCAAATGTCGGAAGTTTCGACGATACTCGGAGTGTTCATGGAGCCCGGTGCAGTGTTCGAAGACCTGCGTAGAAAGCCGCGTTTCATCATCGGAGCGATAATAATTGCCCTGCTCATGACCGCCTACGGATTTGGCGTGTATTACAAGGTCGGCGAATCCGCTGTCCGCCAAATGGTGATAACAGAGCTTGAAAAGAACCCTCAGGTCGCCTCGCTGCCCGCCGACCAGAAGTCCGGTATGGTGGATATGCAGATGACCATCCAAAACGTGATCCGCTATCTGATACCGATCTTTGTGTTCATCTCCTTTCTGATCGGAGGGTTGTTCTATTTCCTCGGCGCAAAGGCATTCGGCGGGACTGGCGGATTCATGCAGAATATGTCGGTGTGGATCTATTCCTCGATTCCGCCCACGGTCGTTGCGATGATCGCCAACTTCATCGTGCTCGCTTTCAAATCGTCCGACGAGATCGATCTGGTCGCGAGCCAGCGCGGCGTTATCCATGCAAACCCGAGCATTCTTGTCGATGGCAAGGCCCAACCGGTGCTCGCCACGATCCTCGGCACGTTCGACCTCTTCTATATATGGGGTTGGATACTGGCGGCGATCGGGTTGAGGGTAACGAACCGCCTGTCGTCCGGTTCGGCCTGGGCCGTGGTAATAATCTTTGGCCTGATCGGGACGCTTATGCGGGTGATGGGCTCGTTCTTTTCGGGTAACCCGACCTGATGCCCATTCGAGATCGATCTTGATCGGAGGCGGAGTTAAAAGTGCTCCGCCTCTTTCTATTCGTAACGGAGCGATTCGATCGGGTCGAGGCGGGCCGCCTTCCACGCGGGCCAGAGTCCGAATATCAGCCCGATGCCGACACTGGCACAAAAGCCGAGTGGCGGTGCCCACCACGGGACATAAGAGGGAAAGACAAAACTGATCAGCAGCGTTAGACCCCAGCCGATCCCGAGGCCAACAAGCCCGCCGAATCCGGTGAGCGTCCCGGCCTCGATCAGGAATTGAAGAAGGATATCGCTCTGCTTCGCGCCGATGGCTTTGCGGATCCCGATCTCACGGGTACGCTCGGTCACCGAGACCAGCATGATATTCATCACGCCGATACCGCCGATCAAAAGGCCGATCGAGGAGATGACCACCATGGCGAGAGCGACGCCCGCGGTGATGGATTGAAATTGTTCGATGATGCTGTCGGCGGTCGCGGTCGAGAAATTGTTCTTTTGTCCAAAGGTGACGCCGCGGCGAACGCGAAGCAGGTCCTCGATCTGGTCCTTCGCTTCGAGAATGCGGCCTTCTTTTGCAACCGCGAGGATGAAGATGTCGTCGGCGTTCGGCTTGATCCTCAGTGCGGAACCGATCGGCATAAAGACCGTGTTGCTTTCGTCGTTGTTACCGCCGCCGCCGCCGAGCAGCTGGGCCTTCTTTTCGAGCAGGCCGATCACCTTGAATTCGCGTCCGTTGACCTCGAGCGTCTTGCCGATCGGAGACTCGTATGGCCAAAACGTGTCCTTCACCGTTGCACCCACGAGGCATACGTCCTTCTTGAAATCGACCTCCGACTGGGTGAACCAACGCCCCTCGACCACGACCTCGGTCTCGGAAAGTGCGATCTCGGGCAGAGTTCCGCTGAGCTGAATGTTGGAGGTCTGCTTGCCGTTGGCCGAGACGATGGTGCGATTGCCGAAAAAGCCGCTCGAGACATTCAGGAATGGAACGGCCGTTTCCACATCCGGCAGCCCGCGAAGCGCAAGCGCGTCATCCACCGTCAGGTCCGGCCGCATTCGCTCCTCGCGTGTCGGCCGGCTGAAACGGATTCCGATGTCCATCTTGTACACAAAGATCGACCGGGTACCGAAAGCCTTGATCTGCTCTTCGAACGCCATGCCGATGCCCGAGATGATCGACGAGATGAGCATCACCGTGATAACGCCCACGACCACGCCGATGATCGTCAGGAACGAGCGCAGCTTGTTGCCGCGCAGCGTGTCGAGCGCCATCTTCAGGTTCTCTAAAAATCTGCTTACCGCGATCTGCATCTTAGTCTGCCCTTAGTGCCTCTATCGGATCGAGCCTTGCGGCCTTCCACGCCGGGAATAGCCCCGCCAAAATACCCACGCCGGCCGAAACGCTGATCGCTATCACAGCGGCCCACCACGGGATCAGCGTGGGGAAAAAGAAAGTTGTGATGAGATAGCCGAGAAGGTACGCAAGGAAGAGCCCGATCAAACCGCCGATCGCGGCCATCAGTGCCGACTCAAAAAGGAACTGGCGAAGGATATCGACCTGTTTTGCGCCGAGCGATTTGCGTATCCCGATCTCCTTTGTCCGCTCGGTCACCGCCACGAGCATGATGTTCATTATCACGATCGCACCGACCATCAGAGCGATGCCGGGAACGAAAAGGATCACTATCGAGAAGGTGCCCGTGATGCTGCCGATAAGGCCGCTGATCGCGTCAGGGGTCAGGATGCCGAATGTGTCTTTCTCGCCCGGCTCCTGCTTTCGCTTGATGCGAAGCAGTGTCCTTACCTCATCGACCGCGTCATCCATCCTAACGTCCTTTCGGGCGGTAACAACGAAACTCGGGGCACGGCTGAACCTGAGCCCGCCAAAATTCGCGCCGAACGTCTTGATCGGGAGTTGTACAAAATTGTCCTGTGGTTGTCCGAAAATGGTCCCTTTTGCCACCCGCACACCGATGATGCGGTAAGGGATTCCCGAAATGTTCAGTTCGTTCCCGAGA
>JAJNPX010000029.1 GCA_021155145.1 Acidisarcina sp.
ACCTCGACGCGGCGAGAATGCGTCTCAACGAGGCGATGAGGATCCAATCTGATCTACAGAAGGCGAATGTTAACGACCTCTATAATCTTTCAAATCTCGCCGACACCTACGCCTCTCTCGGGAGTCTTGAGGAAAAAGTCGTCAGCGGACGCCCATCGGGCACCTCCCGTACCGAGGCAGCAAAGTGGTACAGGTCCAGCCTAGAGATATGGGACATGATGGCGGAACGTGGGATGTTGCCCGGCTATTATTCTGCTCGGCCAGCCCAGCTCCGCGAGGCGATCGCAAGGCTTCACAAATAGGCCCGAATTAAGATTCCCGTGTAAGAAGAAACCGGGCGATGCCGGCAAGCAGGTCTGTGTCTGCATCGATCTCTTTAAGGATCGCGACCGCGTCGTCGTAAACCGCTCCTGCAAATTCGCGAGCGCCGTCGATCCCGAGGCTCATGGGATAGGTAGCCTTTCCTGCAGCGATATCCTTGCCCGCGGTCTTACCGAGCTTCTCCGTAGTCTGCGTCACATCCAACAGGTCGTCGGTTACCTGAAAGAGAAGTCCGAGTCTCGCGGCAAAATCGTCGATCTTCGTAAGGGATGTGCGGGAAGTCCGAGCGATAACCGCTCCCGCAGTTGCCGAGAAAGCGATCAACGCACCCGTCTTATTCACATGTATGTCCTCGACGCCCTTGGTTGATATCACTTGCCCCTCGGCCTCCAGATCGAGCTGTTGCCCAACCACCATCTTGGTAGCAGCACGCGAAAGGCCAGAGATCAGTGAGATGCGGGTTTCGACATCGAGCAGTTCATCCTCAGCGATCGCTTGAAATGAAAGGACCTGAAGCGCGTCGCCCGCAAGGATCGCCGTCGCCTCTCCAAACCGTTTATGACAGGTCTCTCGTCCGCGGCGAAGATCGTCGTCATCCATGGAGGGAAGATCATCGTGGATAAGCGAATATGTATGGATCATTTCCACCGCGGCGGCCGTTCTCACCAACAAGTCATCTGCGGCTCCAAAAGTGCGCCCCACAGCAATGACAAGGGCCGGCCGGAAATGCTTTCCCCCGGCAAACAGGCTCCACCGCATTGCATTCCGAAGGCTGCTTGGGCCGGGTCCCTCCGCGGGTATCAACCAGTCCAAATGTGCCTCGACCAAGCGGCTGACCTCCGAAAAAAACTCTTTGGTTTCGCTCATTCGATGCAGATTATCGATTATCGCGGTTCGTTAATCAATTTCCCGGTTTTTGTTCCAGGTCGGCTTTCGGATTTCGAGGCCACTTCCGTTACGATAGTCCTTGAATGACTATGCCCGTTTCCCCGAACGAATTTCGGTCCGCACTTTCACGCTTTGCAAGCGGTATCACGGTGGTAACCACAAAGGATAATCTCGGAAAGTTTTACGGCATAACCGTATCTGCCTTTTGTTCGGTCTCGCTCGAACCGCCGCTCGTACTTATATGTATCGAGAAACTTACCGGCAGCCATTCTGCCCTTTTGGAATCATCTCGTTTTACGGTCAATATCCTCGCGGCGGGTGACGAAGGGCTTTCAGAACATTTTGCGTCCATCCTGGACGAGAAGTTTGAGGGCGTTTCATACGAGGTTGACGATCACGGAATCCCATTTCTGCCGTCTTCGATGGCCAGGCTCGAATGCTCGATCTTCCGTACCTTAGACGGCGGCGATCATTCCGTGTTCCTTGGGCTTGTGGAGGATGTTAGTGTTCGCGATGCCGAAACCGATCCGCTTCTCTACTTCCAAGGGGCCTATCGGGAAATAGCCAAATGACGACGGGACTCTTCTAACAAGGAGCAATTCAAAAAGAACCTGGATCTGTCGGATGGATGATCACCTCCTGCGGGCAGCGTTAATGATCCCGGTAAGGTCCGAGCTTGTCATCGTGTAAACCTCATTGCAGAATCCGCAATTCATCACGGCGCCGCCCTGTTCTCTTAGCATTGACTCGACCTCTTCCGCTCCCAGCGCCTCAACCATCGCAAGGGCGCGCTCCATCGAACAGGTGCATTCGAACGAAACTTCCTTCTCATCGAGGATCTGAAACTCTATGTCCCCGAGTGCAAGTTTTAGCAGATCCGACGGATCGGTATCGGCATGTATCACCGAAGTGAGATGCGGGGCGTGAGCGATCGTGTCTTCGATCATGGTAATGAGATGTTCGTTCGCCCCGGGCATCATCTGCACCATCACGCCGCCGGAAGCAGCTACGAAGGGTTCTGAATTATTGAGCAGCACCCCCAACAAAACTGCTGACGGGATCTGCTCAGATCGCGCGAGGTAATAGGCGAAGTCTTCGGCAATTTCACCCGAAATGATGGGGACAGAACCGACGTACGGTTCCGGCCTGAAGCCGATGTCGAAACCGGCTTCGCGGATCACGTAGAACATTCCACCGCCGACAATTCCAGAAACGTCGAACTTGCCGTTCGATTTGGGAGGAAGCTCCGCTACAGGGTTCTTTACATATCCTCGAACTCTCCCGCCGGCATCAGCCTCGGCGGTAATGCCGCCCACGGGCCCGTTCGCATCCAGCTTTACCGTAAGCCTGTCTAGCTCCTTTAATGTGGCGCCCATCATCAGGGCGCCGGTCATCGTCCTTCCGAGAGCGGCGGCAACGGTAGGCGATGTCTTATGTCGCCTTACCGCTTCAG
>JAJNPX010000075.1 GCA_021155145.1 Acidisarcina sp.
ACTAGGTTCTACTATCTAATCTCAACCGTGTTCATAGATCGAGTAAAGATAAAGGTGAAAGCCGGCGACGGCGGAAACGGTGTCACCGCATTCCGGCGTGAGAAATTCGTACCTCGCGGCGGCCCATCAGGCGGAGATGGCGGCAATGGCGGCGACGTTTGGCTTGAGGCCGACGAGGGCCTAAACACGCTGCTGCACCTTCGCTATAACCCCGAACATCGGGCAGAACGCGGGAAACACGGCGAGGGATCGAACCGATTTGGCAAGAACGGCGAAGATACGGTAGTAAGGGTGCCGGTCGGAACACAGGTATTTGATCCGGAGACCAGCGAACTCAAATTCGACTTTACCGAGGCCGGGCAGCGTTACCTTGCAGCCAAAGGCGGAAAAGGCGGGTGGGGCAATGCACACTTCGCCACGCCGACTCGGCGAGCACCGAAATTTCATTACCAGGGAAGGCCGGGCGGCGAGATCGAACTCCAGCTTGAATTAAAATTGATTGCCGACGTCGGACTTGTCGGGTTTCCGAACGCGGGCAAATCGACGTTTATTAGCGTGATCTCGGCCGCAAGGCCAAAGATAGCCGATTATCCGTTCACCACTCTCGAACCTAATTTAGGCGTCGTCGATACGGGTGACTTTAAGACCTTCGTCGTAGCTGACATTCCGGGACTTATCGAAGGTGCCTCTGAGGGAGCGGGCCTCGGCGACCGGTTCTTGCGGCATATTGAACGAACCAAATTGATATTACATCTTGTCGATGTATCATCATTTTCCGGCCGCGATCCTGTCGAGGATTATAGGATCATCAACAAAGAACTGGCCGCATACAATAAAGATCTTGCCGACCGGCCTCAGATCGTTGTCGCGGCCAAGATCGATTCATTGGACGAACCGGAACGCCTCGAACGGCTAAGAAAACAAGCAAAGAAGGACAAAAAGCCTTTCTTTGCGATATCGTCGGTCGCAAATACAGGTGTCCGCGAACTTGTGAACGAGGTCGCCCGGACGTTGACTCAGATCGACAGCTTGGAGCGATGCGAGGTGAAAAGAACCGTTTGAGCGGTGAGCCGAAATAAAAACTGTGAAGCCGACCTCGAGAAATTTGGCCTTTTTTGGCGGTACCTTCGACCCGATCCATTGCGGCCATCTATATATTGCGACGAAAATTACAGACCTCTTTACCCTGGATCTCTTTTATTTCCTCCCAGCATTCCACGCTCCGCATAAGCCCGATTCCGTTCCAACGAGTGCTTATCATCGATTTGCGATGCTCTGTCTGGCAACGGCTGATGAGCCAAAGATCGCGGTCTCGACGCTCGAGATAGATCACCGTAAGAGCCGATACAGTTTCGACACGCTTCACGAATTGAAGGCTCGCTTCCCGGCGGATAGGATATTCTTTGTCATGGGAGCTGATTCCTGGAAAGATATCAGGACCTGGCACCGCTGGGAAGAGGTCCTACTGCTAACGGATCACATCATCGTTTCGCGTCCCGGATACGAGATAGATCTCACGCACGTAACCGACAAGGTCAGAGACCGCATCATCGATGTTCGAGGGACGGATCGCGCAGTTTCGCTTGGGCAAAGAACGGGGATCTTCATAACCGACGCAGTCCAAATTGATATCTCCGCCACCGACATCCGCAGGGATGTGGGGCAGGATGAAGTATTGGACCGCCCGGGCGACGTTCCGCCGGAAGTTGCAAAATACATCGAAAAGTACGAACTTTATAGGTAATGGAAGAACTTCAGGAAAAGTCCCTTCAACGCGAATCCGTAAAGATCGAGATACCTCAGGTTAAAACTAAATTTGAAGACCTTGACGAGGACCTTCGGCTCGCGATCAGATGCGCGGCCGATAAGAAGGCAGAAAAGATGGTCGCCCTCGACCTTCGATCTATTGCAAGCTTTACGGAATTTTTCGTTATCTGTTCGGCAACAAATCAACGGCAGGTACAAGCCATCGCCGATGAGATAACCGAGCAATTGAAGAAGCAATTGAGGCAGAGCCCCGTCAGGACCGAAGGATATAGCGCCGCTGAATGGGTGCTGCTCGATTTTGGCGATTTTGTAATTCACATCTTCGATAAGGACGCCCGCGACTTTTACGATCTGGAGAGGTTGTGGCGTGATGCGGGCAGAGTCGAACTCCCGCTGGACATCTAACCGGAATGAAGTTTCGATTCGTTTGGATCGGCAAAACAAAGAACAAGAATTGGAAGGCGCTTCAGGAAGAATATTTGAAGCGCCTTTCCCATTTCGTAAAATGCGAGGTCACCGAACTCAGGGATTCTGCGAAAGGCGAAGGCCTTGAAATTGAGGGCAAACGGGTCCTCGAAGCGATGAACCCGAGAACATTTGCCGTACTCCTGGACGTGACCGGCAAACCGGCAAACTCCCACCAACTCTCCGCCGAGATCGAAAAGTGGCAAAATTCGGCGTACAAAGAGGTTACCTTTATTATCGGTGGGCATGACGGAGCCTCGATCGAGATTAGGGAAAGGGCAGATTATTTGCTATCCTTATCGTTTCTTACATTTACGCATGAGATGGCTCGTGTCGTATTGTTAGAGCAGTTATATCGGGGTTATTGCATTTTGAAGGGGTTTCCTTATCAGAAATGAGCAAATTGAACTTGAAAGACCTTAAGAAGCGTCTCCAGACCGAACGGGAGCTTTTGATCGAAAAGCTGAATGGCAACGACCTCTCGGTTGATGATTCGGAGACGCCCGATCCGGTCGATCTGGCCGTAAGAAATTACTCTAAGAACGTATCGCTCGCGGTTTCGGAAAACGACAGCAGACAGCTGGCGGAGATCGATCAGGCCCTGATCCGACTCGAGGATGACGAATACGGCACTTGCCAAAACTGCGAAAAAGCGATAAATCCGAAGCGTCTTGCGGCCATTCCCTGGGCCCGTTACTGCCTAGACTGTCAGGAACTTGTCGAGCAGGGACTCCTGGACGAAGATTGATCAACGCTAGCTTGTCTTCACGCCCCGCGGTCCTCCAGTGCCGGATCTATGAAGCTTTCATTAACTGACAGCTTGCTTTCCCTCGTTTTTCCTCAAAATTGTCACATCTGTTCAAGCCCTATCTCTGCCAGAAGGGATGGCATAGCCTGTGCTGATTGCTGGGCTTCCGCCTGTATCTTCTCGATAGACGATCAGCTTTGTATCAAGTGCGGCCTCCGCTTGAATACCCAGGTCCGAGGTGCTGCAGCCAAATGCGGCGATTGCAGCGGGCATCTTTATGCGAAGGCTTTCGCCTGCGGTGTTTATGAAACCGCCATTGCGGCATCTATCCTTGAACTAAAGCGCGTACCCATTATTCCGGGAAGGCTGGAAAATGAGATCCGGCCCGCATTCGATCGCGCTTCCGTCGTTGATCCTACCGTGCTGATCCCGGTCCATCTCTCGAAAAAGCGCCGGGCCGAGCGCGGCTTTAATCAGGCTGAGATCATCGCAAACGCGGTCTCGCGGAGGACCGGCCTGCCGATCGACGCGTACAGTCTCGATCGCGTCATTCACACACCCTTGCACCGGGCGGGAATGGATAAGCGGGCTCGCGAGTCAACTGTTCAAAATGCCTTTAAGGTCGTGCGGCCCAAGCTTATCCGAGGCCAAAAGGTGGTCCTCGTCGATGATGTCTTCACTTCGGGTGCGACCGCTTCGAGCTGCGCACGCGTACTGCTAGCCAATGGCGCTGAGCGAGTAGATATATTCACGCTCGCACGCGCGCCGAGGCATCAG
>JAJNPX010000095.1 GCA_021155145.1 Acidisarcina sp.
GAAAAACTTCGGGTAGATCACTTCGCTGATCTGTGGCAGCTTTCTCAATTCATTCGCCAGACGTTCCGCATTCGAACACTGCTTTTCCATTCGCAGGCCGAGTGTCTTTAACCCGCGCAAGATGGAATGCGCTTCCCAAGGGCTAAGCACGCCGCCGGCAAGCGTTAATACGCCGAGCAAAGCCGGTTTATCAAATTCTTCTTTCGCGATAACGACGCCGCCGGTCGCGTCGGCATGGCCGCCCAGATACTTCGTCGCGCTGTGAACGACAAGATCGGCGCCTAGATCGAGCGGACGGCAGAGGTACGGCGTGGCAAACGTGTTATCAACGATCAGTTTTGCGCCTACCTCCGTGGCGATCTGCGAGCATTCACCGATATCGCACACCTTGAGCAGCGGGTTCGAAAGCGTCTCGCAGAGCAAGACACGAGGCTGCACCTCGAACGCCTTTGCCCGCAGGGCGGCGATATCGGCGAAATCTTCGGTGACCGTCCTCACGCCGAATGCACCGAAAATGGTCAAAAGCATCTCAAACGTCGAACCGTAGAGATCACTTGATGCGAGCACGACAGAACCGCTCGACAATTCGCAGGCAAGCAACGCGGCGTGCAAGGCTGCCATCCCCGACCCATAGGCTAAGGCATATTTGCCGTTCTCGATCGACGCCATTGCATCTTCAAAAGCTGCAACCGTCGGGTTTCCGTAACGGCTGTAAACATAACCGGTCGTTTCACCATCGACAATACGGTCGATCTCCTCGACCCGATCATAAATGAAGGACGAGGATGCATAGATCGGCGTCGATGCCGGAACGCCGGCCGGCGCTTCTCGCCGTTCGCCTGCATGAACAAATCGCGTCGTTATAGATAGGTCGGTCATCAATTTCTCCCGACAACTCCAAAAAGAAAAAGGCCCTCGTGCTAAAAAAGCACGAGAGCCTCGGTTGAGATCTCTTTGCAGTTGTTTAGCAGTTTTTTTAGTGGAGCAAGTTAACCTTAAATCGCCACTGTCGTTTGCTTTTGAAATCAAAAGCCTTGAAAGAACTTTCGGCAGATTAACTTTGCAACGCGCTTGTTGTCAAGCGAGATTCGCTCGGAACGTGAATTTTCAAAGAACTTGCGCTTCCGCTCGATCCGGAGAGCAGACAAGACGCAAAGGGCCCAGCCTGACTGCCGCCGGCAGGGTCATTCATTCCAAAATCCTTCGTCGAGATACTTTACGCCCCCGTCGCAAAGGATCGTTACCACGACCCCTTCGCCTCTAATATTTCGTGCCGTTTCGATCGCTGCATATACATTCGCTCCCGAGCTCGGACCCACGAAAATACCCTCTTCGCGGGCTAGTCTTCTGGTCATCGCCTGGGCATCTTCAGTAGAGACCGCTAGATCCTCATCCGCCAGGCTCGCATCGTAAATGCCGGGAACTACGGCAGTGTCGAGATGTTTTAATCCTTCGAGGCCATGCATCGGTGATTCGGGCTGAATTGAGACTGCTTTAAGGCCCGGATAAAACTCGCGCAGCCTTCGCGTCGTTCCGGTAAACGTCCCGGTGGTCCCGAGGCCGGCGACGAAATGGGTCACTCGGCCATGCGTCTGTCGCCAGATCTCGGGCGCCGTCGTCGAGTAGTGGGCTTTCCAGTTCGCCTCGTTGTTATATTGATCGGGGTAGAAATATTTTTCCGGATATTTTTCGGCTATCTCTCGTGCGATACGTTGAGCCCCTTCGGTCGCTTCAAGCGGATCCGTTTCGACTATCTCCGCTCCGAACCGCTTCAGTATCTGCTTACGGGCCCTACTCGCGTTCTGGGGAACCGCGAGCATTACGTTGTAGCCACGAGCGGCCCCGATCATCGCGTACGCTATTCCTGTGTTGCCGCTGGTCGCATCGATGATGGTCTTGTCGCTCGTCAACTCGCCGCTCTTTTCGCCCGCGAGGATCATTGCAAGAGCTGCCCTGTCCTTTACCGATCCACCCGGATTTGCAAACTCGGCCTTTGCCCAAACCTCGACATTATGGGGAATCCCACGCGTTACGATACGCAACCTGATCAAAGGGGTATTACCGATCGCCGCTTCCAAAGTTCCCCTTTGCGACCCGTCCGATCTGAACGAATGCGGGACCGGCCTTTCTTTTACCACTGATCGCATTTCTTACAACCCCTGAATCGAAAAGGCCGCGAACCTTTTTAAAAGTTGCACGGCCGAAAGGTTATTATTCCAAAACTGCTAAGTTAGCACCCTAGCAAACAACTTCAGCCGCCGGCTATCGACATAAGCATCGACAACAACACCGGATGATCTTATTTGACTGGGTCTGAAGCATTCTTGAATCTTTACTAAAAAGTCTATATTCCGAATTTAATGATTCGTCCGCAAATTGTCAACTGATTTTTTCGACGTGCAGATGGTAGACTATACTATTAACGTGGCGGCGCTTCTATGATAGAGGAAAAGGTATTGGTTCAGTCATTTTTGAACCGAAAACAGCGTGAAAGGCTGAAAAAGCCGGACTGGCTGAAGATAAAATTGGGCGACCCTTCGAACCAGAATCAGGTCCTTAGCCTGATCGACGGGTTGAATCTTCACACCGTTTGCCAGGAGGCGAAGTGTCCGAACATCTTCGAATGCTGGACCGATAAGACGGCGACCTTCATGCTCGGCGGCGATACCTGTACCCGGCATTGCGGTTTTTGTGCGGTGAACAAAGGCAAGCCGATGGACCTCGACCCTATGGAACCGACGCACGTTGCCGAAGCCGTAAAGCATCTCGACCTGAAGCACGCGGTCATCACATCGGTAAATCGCGACGACCTCGCCGACGGCGGTTCGATGCACTGGGCCGAGACTATCACGCGCGTGCGCGAACTGAATCCCGAGTGCAAGGTCGAAGTTCTCATTCCGGATTTCAACGGCGACGAAAAGGCTCTGAACAACGTGCTGGATGCTCGACCCGACGTCCTAAATCACAACACAGAAACGATCGCCCGACTTTACCGCCGTGTTCGCCCGGACGCGAAATACGATCAGACGCTCGAACTGCTCGAACGCGCGGCTCGTTATCGCGACACGCAATTCACCGCGATGCTCACCAAAAGCGGCATCATGGCCGGCCTCGGCGAAGATTTTGAAGAGGTCGTCGATCTGATGCGAGATCTGCGAAAGGTCTCGTGCGACATAATGACCATCGGACAATACCTCCAGCCATACGAAAAGCGCCTCCCGGTCGAACGCTACGTTACGCCCGAGGAATTTGCCGAGTGGAAAAAGA
>JAJNPX010000111.1 GCA_021155145.1 Acidisarcina sp.
GGGCGCTCAGCCGTGATGCCTGGTTCGATATTGTCGATAATGATCTTCGCGTACCCCGCCGCTTCGCCCTCGATCTCCGCGATCAGAAAAATGCTCTTTTCATCTTCGAGCTCTTTCAAGGTCTGCTCCAGATTGAACGCCTGGCGCATATAGTGGTTCAGGTCGTCAGGCGCATTCTTAGGGTGATGGGCAAAGGCATCCCAGAATGTGGTATACGCGAGATCGGTCAACGCTTTCGCGTCTTTGATGGTCGCTTGGCGAATAAGAATTTCTGTCATGACCGCTTCGAAGGGGAGGTTTCGTGATGCCTCGTAGGAATTAGTCGCTTATCTGCTACCAATCTTCGAAGTTGTTGATCCGTGTTGGCATTCGCCAGAGCTGTGTTCGGGATAAAGAACACAAGTTGTTGCCCCGCCCAGAAAAGCACCGCGTGTTCACTTTCAGTTACGTGAGTAAACAATTTCCAATGCGACTTCGAGGAACTAAGCGACGTTGAAGATTCAACGTAATCGTGGGTGAAGTTATACTGGACAGTCTCGTTGAATCCCGGAACGATTGCTCGTAACTTTTTCGTGCGGCGATTGATAAACCATGGATCCACGAATCGTTTTGAAAAGATTATAGCGATGCACAAAACGATCGCTGGCACGATGGAAATGAGTGCAACGCTGATGTAGTTAATCTGATCCGTCGAATAGGACATCGAATTTATTACCATAAAAATGATAAACGCGACGCAGATCGGTATGAACAACCACGAATATCGGAAAACCATGCTGCGATTCTGCAAATACCTTGCAGCTTGGCAGACATCCCGGTCAGTGTAGTCAACGTACAGGGAAAAGGGAGTAAATTCGCTCATTTCCCGCTCGTTATCAGCTTTGCGATCGTCTGAAGCTGCATGTTCGAGGTGCCCTCGTAGATCGATCCAATCTTCGAATCGCGCCAGAATTTTTCGACCGGGTAATCTTTCACGTAGCCGTAACCGCCGTAGAGTTCGATCGCTTTTGACGAGACGGCCTCCGCACAGCGTGACGAATAGAGCTTAGCCATCGCGGCCTCTTTCAGGAAGGGCTTGCCCGCATCCTTTAGCCGCGCCGCATTATAGACGAGCAGCCGAGTTGCCTCTATTTCCAGCGCCATTTCGGCAAGCTGAAATTGCACCGCCTGAAAGCTGCCGATCGCCTGGCCAAATTGCTCGCGTTCCTGTGTATATTTTAGAGCGGCCTCGTAGGCGCCCTGTGCGATCCCGAGCATCTGTGCCCCGATGCCGATGCGTCCCTCGTTCAGCGTTTCGATCGAGACCTTATAACCCTTGCCGACCTCGCCGAGGACATTCTCTTTCGGCACCTTGCAGCTATCGAGTATAAGTTCCGTCGTCGATGATGCGCGAATTCCGAGCTTGTCCTCTTTCTTGCCTACCGAAAAGCCTTCGAATTCCTTTTCGACGATAAAGGCCGTAATGCCCTTATATCCCGCATCCGGATCCACGGTGGCGAACAGGACAAAGATCTCGGCCTCGTTGCCATTCGTGATCCAGAGTTTCTGGCCCGTCAGTTCAAAGTGGTCGCCCTTGTCGACCGCCCTCGTTTTGAGCGCAAAGGCGTCCGAACCGGAGCCGGCCTCGCTCAGCGCATATGCGCCGACCTTGCCCGTCGCCATCTGCGGCAGGTACTTCTTTTTCTGTTCCTCGGAGCCCCAACGCATGAACGCGTTGGTCACGAGCGTGTTATGCACATCGACGAATACCGAGACGCTCGCGTCCACGCGTGCCAGCTCTTCGATGGCGACGATCGCGTTGAATATCGTCGAGCCGGCGCCGCCAAACTCCTCCGGTGATTCGATCGCCATCAGCCCCAGCTCGAAACATTGTTTGATCAGCTCCGGGTCGAGTTTTCCTGCGTGTTCCATTGCCTCGACCCGCGGACGCACCTCGCCCTCCGCAAACTCGCGGACCGAAGCGCGAAATAGCTCTTCTTCTTCTGAAAGAGTTGTTAACCCCGTGTTAGATAATGCTGTCCCTGCGGCTGTACTCATATGTTTTTCCTATAAGCTTTTGTTATTCGTGTATGGATAAAATACCATTCTAAACAGCATACAGATATTAGGCAACGCGTAGTGAATCCCGAACCCCAAGGCCCCGATCCGGGCGTAACACAGCCGCGAATCAACGCAGAACACGCCTCTCGTCTCAAGGTGCTCGGCATCGTGCTGACGCTCGCCGGGGCGGCGCTTTTTGCCTATTTTGTTTACTCGACCGGCGTACACGAGATCGCGGCCAACATCGCCAATTTCGGCTGGATCGGATTTGGCGTGATCCTCGCCATCTACGCGGCGCGGATCGTGATGCGGGGCCTCGCATGGAAGCTCTCGGTTTACGAGCCCTACAGTCTTCGGCTCAAAGATACGATCCCCGCGGTCGTCATCGGCGAAGCGATGAGCAGTATGATCCCGCTTGGCATACTGATCAGCGGCACGGCAAAGGCGGTCGCCGTCAGAAAGCGCGTTCCGCTGGTCGTCGGCCTTTCATCGGTCGCGACCGAGAATCTCTTTTACAGTTTTACCACCAGCGTGTTCCTGATCTTTGGGGCGTTGACGCTTGTCCGCGGATTCTCGCTCGATGAGGGTACCACCGTTACCATCGATGTCCTGATCTTTCTCATCGCGGCGGTCGTCGTGTTCCTTTTGCTGCTCATCATCAGGCAATGGCATTTCGCGAGCGAGGCGTGCGAACAGCTATATCGTCGCGGCTGGTTTAGAGGGATCCTCGAGAACGGCCGAATGCAGGTGAGGCTGTTCGAGAACCTGATATACGGATTCTACCGCCGGCATCCTCGCCGCTTCGTTCCGATATGTCTGGTCGAGATCGCCTTTCACGCGCTCGGCGTGGTCGAGGTCTGGTTCATCCTGACCCGCATCGTCCAACCGGCAGGCCAGTTTCTCAATGCGTTTCTGCTCGAATCCGTGAGCCGCCTGATCACTATCATCTTTAAGCTGATCCCCTTCGTCATCGGGGTTGACGAAGCGGGCGCCCAGTTCGTCGCTGAGACCGTCGGGATCGGTGCCGCGATCGGTGTGACGCTTGCGATCATTCGAAAGGGCCGCATCTTGTTTTGGACGGGTATCGGCCTATTACTGATCTTGAAACGCGGCCTATCCCTGAGAGAGATCCGGCGCGCCGGTCGAAAACCGCTCTAACAGTTAATAGTTTCCGAGTTGTCAGTTATCAGTTTCTAACTACTAACTAACAACTAACCAACTATTAACTGTTAGAGAGTCTCTCTTTACTTCTTTCCCGCATAGCGGTCGAAGACGATCTGCGGCGTGTCGAGGTTGCGGCCGGCTTTGAGGTTCGTTGCGAGCCGGATAAATTGCCCCATCGACCATGCCAGCGGAGTTGCCGAGCCGGTCCCTTCGCCGAATTTCAGCTCAGGCATAAACCTTCGATCGGCATTGGGCGGAGCGTCTTTTTTATCCCAGACCTGTTCGGGCAGCATCAGCGATTCGCTGGCGAACGCGAGCATGTGGTCGAGGCGAGCCTTAGCTGCCTCCAAGCATTTCGAATGACCGACGGGCACACTCGCTACCACTCGTGTTTCCGCCCTCGATTCCGCATTCCGCATTCCGCATTCCGCAATTTCGTACTGCCCTCGCTCACCGCTAAGCAGCGGCCACGGGCGGCCACGGCCGGTGTATTTGCCGTCGAAATTCCACTTGCGGCCGTCGT
>JAJNPX010000114.1 GCA_021155145.1 Acidisarcina sp.
GTGATGAGGAGGCCTATCGTCAATTTGCCGCCCGTGCTCGAATCTACGATCTCTTCCACGGTCCGCGTGACCAATTCAAATGCGCTCGGCGGCATTATCTGCCGCACATAGCTGAAAAGCTCGCCTTTCAGTCCCGCCGTAGTGCCGAGGACGATGCCCGCGAGGCTTATCAGGAAGAAAAGCAGCGGAAAGAGCGAAAAGGAAAAATAGAACGCCACTTGGGCAGCACGGCTGAAGATATCAGTATCAAGGGCCTTGTTATAAAGTCCCACGAAGAACCGTTTCCAATCGAACCCGAAGATCAAGCCTCTCACGCCGTCTATTCTATCCTCTGGCCCTCTCGAGCAGCGTCATCGCAAGGACGCCGAGCAGCACGCGGACCTCTTCCGCCTCCGACATCTCTCCAACCTTCTCGACCGCGAATACGCCTTCCAAAAAGGCCGGTCTCTTCTGGACCCGTACGACCGCCGAACCGCCGTTTGCCCTTGAGACTATGTACGCCGGATTAAAGAAATAACCCGTGAATATACCGACGATCGGCAGCTCGCCGATGAGCGAATCGACGACCTTTATCCATGCGTTCTCCTCGTGGATCTCCATAACGAGTTCACCGCCGGGCTCGAATATCTCGTAATGTGCCTTGAATATTGACCGCATGCCCTTGCGTTTGATCGACCCGATCGAGGCGCCGCGGGCATCTGTAAAATTATAGCGGGCTGAGAAATCGAGCACCCGGTCGGCCTTGATGTTGTACAGGTGTTGCGTCTGCTGTTCATCCGCAAAGACATTTATATCCTCGCGAAGTTTCAAGAGCTTTTGCTTGACGTAGCCAAGCAGCTGATCGTTAGAGTCGCGAATATAGATCTGGCTGGCGATAGCCAGGATCTTGAAAGAAAGTTTTAGAGGATAGTTCATTAGTTTTGATCTGAGGTGCCTGTGAATACCCGCCGCACCCTCTTATCGATGCCGCAGGTTATCTCGTATGAGATCGTGTCGATCAGCCTTGCCAGGTCTTCTGCCCGGATCTCTTCCTGCCCGTCCCTTCCGATTATCGTAACATCATCGCCGACTTTGGCCTCGGGTATCTCCGAAACGTCGATCGTTGTCCAGTCCATCGAGACGCGCCCTGCTATCTGGGCCTTCTGACCGTGAACGAGAAAGTGGCCATTGCCGGAAAGCGCACGCCGAAGCCCATCGTGATAGCCGATCGCGACTGTCGCTATCAAGTGATCTTTTTCGGCGAGAAATGTGCGTCCGTAGCCCACCGTCTCGCCCTTTTTTATCGCTCGAACCTGAGCAATTCGCGATTTGACCGCCATCACCGGCCGCAGTTCAGGCTGGTCCGCCTCGGGCGGCAGCACATCACCGCCGAGGCCGTACAGCAAGCCGCCGATCCGAACCATCCCGGACCGCGAAAGCGGATGGACTATCGCGCCGGGCGAATTTGCCATATCGATATATTTGGGCCGAAAGCCCTTGTCGTGAAAGGCCTGCACCGCTCCCGCGAATCGGGCCATTTGCCGTTCGGTAAAGTCGGTCTGGCCGAGATCGTCCGCGGCGGCAAAGTGCGTCATAAGCCCTGTGATCTCGAGATTCGCAAGATGCGAAAGCCGGTCCGCGACCTCCGGGATATCCTCGCATCTGAACCCCACACGATTCATTCCAGTGTCGATCTTCACGTGAGCCTGCACCCGGCGGGCCACGTCCGCAGCCGCCCGGTCAAGCCGTCGTGCCTGATCGAGCGTGAATATCGCGGGCGTCAGATCGTGTGAGATCATCGGGGCTTCCTGTCCCGGCCAAATTCCGCCGAAGATCAGTATCGAGCCCGCGATGCCCGATTCGCGAAGCTCGATCCCTTCTTCTAGGGTTGCCGCCCCGAACCACCTTGCCCCTTCACGCTCGAGCCGGCGTGAGCACTCCACCGCCCCGTGTCCGTATGCATCGGCCTTTACCACTGCCATGCACTCGACGCCCGCGCCGATAAAGCGGCGCACAGAGTGAAAATTGAAGGCGAGAGCGTCCAGGTCGATCTCGGCTCGAGTCGGACGCTCATGCTGGGAAAGGTTGCTCATACTTAAGGTAACGGTTGAACGTGGGCAGAAGGCTAACAGAGAACTTTAAGAGTCGGGTGCCAGACCCTTAAAGTGATCTCTAAAGCGGGATATTCCCATGCTTTTTGGGCGGATTGGTATCGCGTTTGTTCTTCAGAAGCGAGAGCGCCCGGATAAGCTTGGGCCGGGTTTGCGAGGGCTCGATGACCTCATCGATAAATCCTCGTTCCGCGGCAACGTACGGATTGGCGAACTTTTCGTTGAATTCGTTGACTATCTGCGTCCGGGTCTCTTCGGGGTTCGTCGAATCAAGGAGTTCCTTCTTATAGAGCACGCCGACCGCACCCTCGGCACCCATCACGGCGATCTCGGCCGTAGGATATGCAAAGTTGATATCCGTCCGAATGTGTTTGGACGCCATGACACAATAGGCTCCGCCGTAGGCTTTCCGCGTGATGACCGTGATCTTTGGGACCGTCGCCTCGGCAAAGGCATACAAGAGCTTCGCACCGTGACGGATTATCCCGTAGTGCTCCTGGTCCACGCCGGGTAAAAACCCGGGAACATCTTCAAAAGTGATCAAGGGGATGTTGAAGCAATCGCAAAACCTGACGAATCTCGCCGCCTTTACCGAGGCGTTGATATCGAGCACCCCCGCAAGAAATGCGGGCTGATTGGCGACGATACCGACCGACGTCCCGCCGAGGCGTGTGAACCCGATCACTATATTCGGAGCGAAATGCTCCTGAACTTCAAAAAAATAGCCGTCGTCAACCACCGCGTGAATTATGTCCCGGATGTCGTATGGCTGGTTCGAAGATTCGGGCACCATCGAATTCAACCTCTCATCCGTTCGGCCGGACGGATCGCCGGTCGGGACGAACGGAGGGTCATCCATATTGTTCGACGGCATAAAGGAGAGCAGTTCGCGAGTGAGCCGCAATGCATGCTCATCGGAATCGGCCGCGAAATGAGCAACGCCGGACCTAGCATTGTGTGTCATCGCGCCGCCGAGTTCGTCTTTCGTCACGTCTTCGTGGGTGACGGTCTTGATCACGTCCGGCCCGGTGATGAACATATAGGAGGTGTCCTTCACCATCAGGTTAAAGTCCGTGATCGCCGGCGAATAAACGGCGCCGCCCGCACACGGGCCGAGAATGCAACTGATCTGCGGAACGACGCCGCTCGCGAGCGTATTTCTCAAGAAAATATCGGCGTATCCGCCCAGGCTGACCACGCCTTCCTGAATGCGGGCGCCGCCGGAATCGTTTAGGCCGATGATCGGAGCCCCGACCTTCATCGCCATATCCATCACCTTGCAGATCTTTTCTGCATGGGTTTCCGACAGCGAGCCGCCGAAGACGGTGAAATCCTGTGCAAAAACGAAGACCTCGCGGCCATCGACCAGGCCATGGCCCGTTACGACGCCGTCGCCGGGAAATTTCTGCTTCTCCAGGCCGAAGTCGCCGGAACGGTGAACGACGAACTTATCGAACTCTTCGAACGAATCCTCGTCGAGAAAGAATTCGATCCGTTCGCGGGCGGTCATCTTCCCGCCCGCTTTCTGTTTCTCGATGCGGGCCGCTCCGCCGCCTTCTTCAGCGCGTTTCGATTTATCCTTTAGAAGTTCCAGCTTGCTCATCGGCCGGGTCTCGGGTTTCATAAATTTAAGTTAAGCGAGAACCGGCCCGTTTGCAAGAAGGTCAGAAGTCGGCCAACTGCCGCTCGGCCTCGGCAAATACTCGATCACGCAGGCCTTTGACCTGAAGCTCGGTACGGCGGATGTCGGCCAGGGTGCTGTCCAGTTCGCGGGTGATCTGCAGCAAGAGGGTTTGCCATTCGCGCAGCTGGCGGGAAAGTGTCTGCCGCCGAATATTTCGGATCGCTTCAGCGTCCGTCGTACCGCGAAGCGAGACCCAACGGTCAATGCTCTCGGGCAGAAGATCGTCGTTGAGTTGTGCGATCCTTGTGGTAGCGTTCGTTTGGCGCTCGGTCAGGTCGAATCTCAACTTCTGCATATTTGCGAGGCTGGCCTCGAGGCGATTCAACACCTCAAGCGCGAGGATCAGGCTCTTTTGCCGTTCATCGAGCTGCAGTCCCTGGTTAGTAGAGAAGGTCTTTGTGAACTCCGCCCAGCTTCGGCTCAGGGCTTCGACCGCTCTTGCGGTGCGGGCGACATCGTTGGAAATATTCTCGACCGGATCCGCGGATCGATAGGCCGGCTGATCGCTCCGGGCCGGTGCTGCCGTTTGGCCGCCGGCAGCGGCCGCGAGGGCCAGTGCCGTGATCAATGCTATCGCGAGTGGGCGTTTCATATGGATGGCCTCCCGAATGTAGAATCTTGCCTAGCCAGGATGCTCTAGCTGCTGAAAACGTTTGATGAACGACAGTGAAATTATCACAAGCCGCGATAATGCGAAACTAAAACTTGCCCGATCGGTCCGCGACGGCAGGGAAGCCGGACTCATCTTTATCGAGGGCATCCGTCTTGCCTTTGAGGCCTTGCGATCGCATCTGCCTATCACCACTGCATTGGTCTCGGCCGATTTTGCCGCCGATACGAGATACAGGCATTTAGTTGATCTACTGGACCGTACACGCATCGAGCCGCTCATGGTTGCAGAAAAGGCATTTGCGTCGATCGCCGACACCGAAAGTTCGCAGGGTATCGTCCTGCTGGGTG
>JAJNPX010000123.1 GCA_021155145.1 Acidisarcina sp.
CAGGTTACAAGATTGGGCCGATATAGAAAATATTTTGAGCGTTCGCGAGAATCTCGAGTGGGACTATATTCATGAACAGCTTGAACCATTGGTTGAGGTCAAGGAAGCACCTGAGATCTTAGTCAAATTACAACAATTACGTGCTGCTGCGCCATGATGACGGAAGCGCTGCCGATATAACAATGTACACGGATTTCAAACAACACCTGGAAAATACCATCAGCGACATCTGCGACGCGGGGCTTTATAAGAATGAGCGTGTGATCGATGGGCCGCAGGATGCGCATATTGATGTAAACGGCCGTGAGGTCCTGAATATGTGCGCGAATAATTATCTGGGCCTCAGCGATCATCCGGCGATAGTCGAGGCGGCGAGGAAATCGTTGGACGAATGGGGGTACGGCCTATCGAGTGTACGATTTATCTGCGGAACGCAGGCGATCCACAAGGAGCTTGAGCGAAAGATCAGCGAGTTTCTCGGCACCGAGGACACGATCCTTTACACGAGCTGTTTCGACGCCAACGGAGGCCTGTTCGAGACGCTGCTCGGCGAAGAGGACGCTGTGATCTCCGACGAACTCAACCACGCCAGCATCATCGACGGCGTCCGGCTGTGCAAAGCACAACGGTTCCGTTACAAGAACAGTGACATGGCCGATCTAGAGGGGAAGCTTGAGCAGGCAAGATCGGCTAGGTTCAAGATGATCGCAACGGACGGGGTATTCTCGATGGACGGCTACATCGCCAAGCTCGATGAGATCTGCGGTTTGGCGGAAAAGCACGACGCCCTCGTGATGGTCGATGATTCGCACGCGGTCGGCTTTATGGGCAAGACCGGCCGTGGCACGCACGAACATCACAACGTGATGGACCGGATCGACGTCATCACCGGAACGCTCGGCAAAGCTCTAGGCGGTGCCAGCGGCGGCTATACGAGCGGAAAAAAGGAGATCGTCGAACTTTTAAGGCAGCGATCGCGGCCGTACCTGTTCTCAAATTCTGTCGCCCCGCCGATCGTCGCTGCGTCCATCGCCGCGATCGACCTGCTCTCGCGATCGACCGAACTCCGCGACAAACTGATGGACAACACCCGATATTTCCGCGAGAAGATCCAAGCCATTGGCCTTGAGGTCCTCCCTGGCGAACACCCGATCGTCCCTGTAATGTTCGGCGAAGCCCAGCCGGCGGTGAAAATGGCGGAGGTGCTCTTAGAAAAAGGGGTCTACGTCATCCCGTTCTCGTTTCCGGTCGTGCCGAAAGGGAAAGCTCGCATCCGAACGCAGGTCTCCGCTGGACATTCAAAGGAGGATCTTGATTTTGCTATCGAGAAATTCGCGGAAGCGAAATCGGAACTCGGCATCCCGTTCGCCAAAGGAGCTTAAATCGCGTTAAGGAAGGCTAGCAATGAAGCTGTTTTTTCTCTGGATCACATGTGCCGCTTTTGCTGTTTTTGCAAATGCGCAGCAGCCTCAGCATTTAACTGAGTTAGCCGGTACCGTATCCGATCAGGCCGGCGCGGTAATCTTTGATGTTCAGATTATCTTCACCGATTCGAAAGGGAAGAAGTATGAGACGAGGACGGGGATGACGGCTCATTCAGTCTGAAGGTCCTGCCGGGTACTTACTCGATTGATGCGGAGTACACTTGACACAAGGCTTGGGAGCCTTTCAAAGTCGAGAAATATGAAGTCGCCGCGACTAAGCGAATGAACATTGATATCTGTCTCCGGATCGACGAAAAGTTCACCGAAATCCATGGAACGCCGGTTTCCAGCGAACTGCCCCGAAAATCCTAAATAATTCGCAAAGTGGCAATCGAAACGAGTGCCGTTTCCGACACTCGTTGAGCTATTCCACATCGATCTCGTAACTTACAAGCCAAAGATCAAGCTGGTCAAGTTTCTCTTTCCACCGGGCCTTATAATCGCGCATCCATTGACGATTTTCATCGATGTCTTCAACATCAATTACGATCCTGCTAAGCGCGTCGACGTAAAGTATACCTTCGTGCCACCAGAACCCTTCAACCGCCGTCGGCTCAAAGCTCGCCGCTCCAAACTTGTCAACGATCTCGCTAAGGGCAAGTCCAAGCAATTTTTGCGGGACTTCGCTTTCGTCGTTAAATTTTCGAGGTAACAGGATCTCGAATCGCCGCAATTTGCTGCTCATAGGTCGATCGGCCTAACACCGTAAATTGGAATCCCTCATGGGCGAGAGCTTGCAAAGCCGGCTCGGGTACAAGGACCTCACCCGTCTTCAGTGCTCGCCCGGGAAATCGGCCCATAAGAAACCCCAAGGCCTCTAACCTGACATCCGGATCGGAGAATCTTATAGTGATCATATTGCCTCCAAATCCAATTCTACCATGCCTTACGCCGCCGCTGTCTGCTGTTTGCTGATCGCATCTTTTGCCTGGCCGGCTATCGCGGCAAAGGTCTCAGGCTGCTTGACCGCAAGGTCGGCGAGCGATTTACGGTCGAGTTCGATACCCGCGAGGTTCAGGCCGTGGATGAACTGCGAATACTTCATATCGTTCAAACGGCAGGCCGCGTTAATGCGTACGATCCACAG
>JAJNPX010000140.1 GCA_021155145.1 Acidisarcina sp.
AGTTCTCGCATTCTCGAGGTCATTTCTCGCACGGATCTTTGTTTCCAAATGCTTGGCGAACAGATCTTGGATCGATTTTGGGAACGTGAGGTCCCGAACGAGGATCCGGACTATCTCTATTCCCGATCTTCCAAGATCGTCCGCGAGTTCTTTAGGTATCTCTGGAACCAATTCGCTCCGCTTCTCATTCAGCTCTTCACTTTCAATATCGGTTATGATCGTCCGAAAATATGACTGCGACAGATTGTGTATCAACTGCTCGGCTTCGACGAAAGGGTTGTAGCTATTCGAGAACACATCGAAGCTTTTCACAAACTTCTCAGCATCACCTACCTTGAACTCAACAACGTACGAAAAGCGCAAGGCGACATTGTCCTTCGTCAGAACTTCCTGATTGGTCACAACCTGCACGCGGTTCGTTACCGGGAGGACAACCAACCTCAAAACTCTCGAATAGTCGAAGAAATCGTAAATACCGGGTTCGAGGCGCCTCTCTAGCTGATTGCGCCGGTAAAGGAAGCCGATTTGATTGGGGGCGATAAAGAATCTGACCCTCCAGAAACGTCGTCGTTGTTCGCTCTGTACTAGGTGATACATGATGGAAGATTTTTGCCGTAGAGTGATAAGAGAAACCGAAGTCGGGGAGAATCGATTGAGAACGGATCCGACGATCCGCTCGGTATCCTCGATCCTGCAAACCGAGTTCCGGCCTGCGTCGAACGCCATCCCTTATCACTCAACAGCGGGTGTAACGATTCTAAGTCGTTTGCTAACCACAGCAAGTGAGGAGTCGAACCTCAATGGGAACTGCCCCGCAATACCCTGTAATTTATGCAGATCCCTTATCTTACAGGTGGCGGTTGAAATGAATATACAGGCTAGTTTTGATTTGCGCCACCCAACGAGGCCGCTTGGGTTAGAAGTTCGATCAATTCCTCGCGCGTGAACGAGATCTTTTGCCCGTTGCCGCCGTTCGCCGACGGATATTCGACGTCGAGGTCGCAGGCGATATTCGCATCGTGAAGGTATCCGCAGGCCTGGCAGCGGGCGTTCGCTCTTAGATAGCCGGCCTTCTCGCGGATGTTTATGAGCTTCTCGATAGCGTCCTGCGGCAGGTCGTTGGCCCCGCCGAGGGCTTTCGCGAGGATCGCGATCTTTGCCGTGTGTTCCAGCGTTTCCAGTCGGTCGAAAGCCTGCCAAAGGTCATCGCCGTATGCGACCGCCCCGTGATTGGCCATCAGCAGGGCGTTGTGATGTGCAACGTACGGCTTCATCGCCTCGGTCAACTCGTCGGTCGATGGCGTTCCGTATTCGGTGAGCGGCACGCAGCCGAGCGTCAGGATCACCTCGGACAGGATCGGCTTGTCGATCGCAAGGCCGGCGACCGCGAATGCCGTCCCGTGCGGCGGATGGGCGTGGCAGACGGCCTTGATGTCCGGCCGCATCTTGTAGATCAGCAGATGCATCGCCAGTTCCGACGACGCACGCTTATCCGTCTTCGGCTTGCCGTCCATGTCAGTGAGCGCAAGGCAATCCTCGGTCATACGGCCCTTGCACGTCATCGTTGGGGTCGCGAGCACGGTATTCTCGTCCAGCCGAATGCTGACGTTCCCGTCCGACGACACGACGTAACTACGCTCATACAAGAGCTTGCCGATCTCGACTATAAGTTTGCGGGCCGATCTTTCGTCCATCTGAAACTAAGAAACCACAGATTAACACAACGTGCGTTAACCTGTGGCCTTTTTAGGAGCAAACAACGGAGGAAAAACTATCTTGCCCGCGGCGGTGGCGGCGGAGCAGGAGCTTCGACATCAACTTCGGGAATTACAAGCTTGAGGTTCTTGAACTCGGTATTCTCGGCGTCCCTGCGAAGCTGTTCAAGTTCCCTCTTCATCCGGCAATTGTCCCGGCGAAGATTCTCGTTTTCCCGCTTCAGCGATTTGTAATATCGCCATTTTCCACCGCGCTCGAACCGTTGGAAGCTTGGGGCCGCGATCGTGACAAAGAAGCTCGCGATAAAGAGCCCGGCGGCAAACGTCAGGAAGAACGGAATGATTCGCTTGAAAATTGCTAGGTAGGACATTACTTCACCTCTTGAAAGCGTTACTGTGTGTGTTTACGTCTATCTGATGATTTCGGTTTCAAGCGGGTTGCAAACCGAAACGGCACCAGTTCGTCTCGCAAATCTAGTTTAGCTTTTTTCGCGCGTCGCGAAAAGCTTTTTCTGTTTAAGTATGCCGGGAAGGCGAAAAAATATTCCGCTTTTGCCCCCAAGCACAAATTCGATTACAATTTTGTTTCACGTGTGAAACGATGATCGCATTTCTATCCGGAAAACTCTATGAGAAGAACGCCAACTCCGTGATCGTGGATGTCGGCGGCGTTGGTTATGAGGTCTCTATCCCGCTCTCGACATTTTACGAACTCGGCGAGGTCGGCTCTGACGTTCAGCTTCGCATCTACACGAATGTCCGCGAAGACGCGATCCAGCTTTTCGGCTTTATCACCGCGCGCGAGCGAGATATCTACCTAAAGCTCATCTCCGTCCAGGGGATCGGGGCAAAATCGGGGATCGCGATGCTCTCCGGAATGAACGCAGATGAGATCGTCGCCGCCATCCGCACTGAGAATTTGGCAAAACTCACCGCCATTCCCGGGGTCGGACGCAAAACTGCCGAGCGGCTGGTCGTCGAGCTTCGCGACAAGATCGGCGATCTTGCGTCGGGTGTTTCCGCTGATACCTCGATGGCCGCTGCCTCGTCCGTCGGCGGCGACAACGTTTTCGACGATGCGCTGTCGGCCTTGATCAATCTCGGTTATCAAAAGAATGCCGCCGAGAAGGCTCTGCTCCAGGCGCGTCAGGACGGTGTCGAGCAGAGCGTGCACAAGATGCTCAAGGCTGCACTACAGAGTTTGGCAAAGTAATGCAGAAGCCCGCGCGTGAGCAAGGGCTTAACATCGAAGTTGAGTGTTAAGCCC
>JAJNPX010000154.1 GCA_021155145.1 Acidisarcina sp.
GCTATCACCGCAGACATATATCCCAGACTGATCGTCGATCTCTTTGTAGGGGCTTGGTTTTCCAGAATCATTCTCAGGACAGTGGAAGAGAATATCCTGTTTGGTCAACGGAACTCGCGTCCGTGTCCGGAAGCGTATAAAAGGAAGGGAAGGCCATGAGCAGCCTCCCCTCAATTATCGACGTTTCTGACCGTCGTGTCTAGAAAAATCGGTTAGAGAGTATGGTTAACCCCATCTCTCAACGCATCTTACCGGTCCGGTCTCCGATCAGCACGCCGTCGCCGATCAGCACGCCGTCACCGATCAGCACTCCATCGCCTATCAAGACGCCATCGCCTATCAAGACGCCATCGCCGATCAAAACGCCATCGCCGATCAGCACCCCATCGCCGATCAGAACGCCATTCGGGACGAACCAATCGCCGACCAGGACGCCGTCGCCGACGATGATCCCGTCGCCGACAAGTACGCCGGACGACATCAGAACCTGGCCGCTGCCGCCGGCGCCGCCATCGCTGAGAACGACGTTGGAACTGATCGAAAGACCACCGGTGTAGTAATTCCCGCTAAGGCCGAACTGGCCGTTCGATTGTACTATTCCGTCGCTGAAGATCCCTCCGCGCCGGTACACTCTCTGAAACTTGCTGACCAGATTCTCACCGGTGATGTACGAGTAGTTCGATTGGACCAACTGAGCCCACGGGAACGTGTGGCCGTCGATCGTGGTCGAAGGCTGCGGCATCGACCAGCCGTAGCCGACCATCGAAGAGCCCTTCGACATCCACTGGAAATCCGTATCGGAACGAAGCGAACGGGCAAGCCGCACCGCACCCTCGATATTGAGCTGGCCGGCACCCTGTTCGAAGGTGTTTGCTCCGGCGATCGGCTGCGCCGAATACTGAAGCAGCATCCGCACCATTCCGGGCGTGAGCCGCGGGTTCATTTCCAGCAGCAGTGCGACCGCTCCCGAAACGATCGGGGCCGACATCGACGTGCCGCTCTGGTACATCGTACCGTCCGCATTGGTTTCCAAAAGGCCGAGCGGAAGCACGAGATCAGGACTTAGGTTGGCAAGCAGGCTCGAACCCGGGCGATAAGAGATCATCTCGTTGCCCGGTGCTACGATATCCGGCTTGATCAGATTGTCGTAAACGCGATGGCCGTTCGCGTCGGTAAAGAAGCTGCGCGTCGGGCCGCGTGATGTGTAGGTCGTGATCGAATCGTCGCCGCGGCCGTCGGTGCCGTAGCTGTTCGACGCTCCGACCGTGATCACATACGGGCTGTTGCCCGGCGAATGTATCGTCCCGTAACGCTTCTGGCCATTCTCGCCGCGGCCCAGGTTTCCGGCCGCCGCGACGACCACGATTCCGGCATCGGCAAGTTCTTTGACCTTGAGGCATAGCGGGTCGTTAGTATAGGTATCGATCGCAAGTGTCCCGAGCGAGAGATTCACGACCCTTATGTTATGCGTGTTGCGATTCTGCAGTACCCAGTTGAGGCCGTTCAGCAGCCATGAGGTCTGCCCGACGCCCTGATCGTTGAGCACCTTGACGCTGACGATGTTTGCGTCCGGAGCAACGCCACGATAAGCGCCGCCATTTGTGTTTGCGTTGCCCGCCGCCAGCCCGGCCACATGCGTGCCGTGCCCGTAACCGTCGCCGCTGGGCGAATCGGTGAAATTCACATTTGCCCTCACCCGCGAGAGGCCGAGGTTGTTCTGAAATCCGTTGTGCCCCGCGTAAATGCCCGAATCGAGCACCGCGATGCCGACGCCAGTACCGTCCAGCCGCCACCCGAGGTTTAGAAATCCGCCGGACTGCTGCCGCATCGCCTCGGCACCCGAGGTCGTCTCGACGTGTCCCGTGCTGCGGGTCTTGCGATCGGGCGAGACGTAATTGATCATCCCGCTCGTCGAGAGTTCGCCGATCGCTGCAAGCGAAGCGTTAACGACCAGCGTATTCGATGTGCCGATGCGGCTCATGATCCGTGCCGATCCGTTCTTCAGCAGGGCGCGGAATGCAGGGTTCGCCGCACTCTTGGCCTGGACGATCACGTCGAGCCGCGTGCTGCCGCTCGGGTCCGCGGCCATCATCTGCCGCAGGTCGGGCGAAACATTATCGCCGCGAAAGCTCATGTCGTCTGCGGCATTTGTGGACGATCCCTGGGCCGCCGGTGCCGCCTTTATCTCGATCACATCAAAGAGGCTCGCGATCTTTTCGTTGGCCGCGATCCGTTCGACATACGCCTGTTTTGAGCTGCCGGCTATCAACCGAAGGCTGCCCTTGCTCACGGCTTCGTAGATCGTATCGTTTGCCGAGATCAGGTCCGCATAGGCACTCAGGTCGTCGAGGTAAACGATCGCCTTCTTTGCCGCTGCGTCTTCGAGCAACGCGAGCACGGCCGCATCGAAGGCCGCCTTGCCCTTGGTGTTCGAAGCGATCACAGCCGTTTCGAGCTTCACTATAGACACGCCATTCAGCGCCGCCGGGGCCGACTTCGCCGCCAGCCTGAGCGAGGCCTGCTCGACGATCTCGTCCTGCACGGTCCCGGTCGCGTCCACCAGCAGCGGATGAGCGGCACCACCTTTCCCCAACACTTCCAATAGGCGGCCTACTTCCGCCTCGAAGCTCAGGCTCTCACGCAATCTTCCTTCACGGCCAAGCTGCGTAAGATCAGTGGTAAAGCCCGCCGTGGCCGAATCGCCGGCGGCAAGCACGCTCGAGACTGCGGCGTTCGTAATGAGGAACGCGGCAATGAGCATCGTCGAAAACGCTTTTCTGAGGATCTGTGTGCGGTGCAATTTGGTGATCATTTATCAGGCTCCCGTGCCGGCTCGATCAGTCAGAGCGGGCACAAGACGGGCGTATCCCGTCCGCATATCCATTATCAAGCGGCGTACCAGAGGGTTAAATGTTGAACCGGAAAGAGTTAGCCGAAATGAGGCAATCGGTCAGGCATGCTGTTTAAATCAGTTTGAACGACCGATTCGGTCAACGTGACCGCATCGCAAAGAAAAAGGGCCGCCCGAAAATGAGCAGCCCTTCAAAGGTTCTTGATCGGGAGGTCAGATCCCGAGCACGTCGATCAACTCCTGCACGGCACCCGCGCTCTTCTGCAATGCGGCGCGTTCGTCGTTGGTCAGGTTGATCTCGATGATCTGCTCGACGCCGTTCTTGCCCAGCTTTACGGGCACGCCGACGAAGAGGTTCGAGATGCCGTATTCACCCTCGAGAAAGACGGCGCACGGCAGTATCTTTTTCTTGTCTTTCAAGATCGCCTCGCACATCTCGACCGCGCCAAGCGAGGGTGCGTAATAGGCCGAGCCCGTCTTCAGCAATCCGACGATCTCGGCGCCGCCGTTGGCCGTGCGGGTGATGATGGCGTCGAGCTGATCTTTGGGGAGCAGTTCGGTGACCGGGATTCCGGCGCATGTCGAATACCTCGGCAGGGGCACCATCGTATCGCCGTGGCCGCCGAGCACAAATGCCGTCACGTTCTCGACCGAAACATTCAGTGCCTCGGCCAAAAAGCAGCGCATCCGTGCCGAGTCGAGCACGCCGGCCATGCCCATCACGCGGTTCTTCGGAAAGCCCGATTTGCGAAACGCGACCTGCGTCATCGCATCGAGCGGGTTTGAGACGACGATGATGAAGCAATCCGGCGAATACTTCGCCACCTGCTCGGTCACCGCGCTCACGATGTCGGAATTCGTCTTCAAAAGGTCGTCGCGGCTCATGCCGGGTATGCGCGGCAGTCCGGCCGTGATGATCACCACGTCAGATCCGGCCGTCTCCTCATACGAATTCGCCCCGACCAGCTTTACGTCAAATCCGTCGATCGGCGCCGCCTGTGCCAGGTCGAGCGACTTGCCCTGGGGCACGCCCTCGACAATGTCCACCAGCACCACGTCCGCCAGTTCCTTAGCCGCTATCCAATGCGCCGCCGTCGCACCCACATTTCCCGCTCCGACGACCGTAACCTTATACCTTCCAGCCATTCTTAAACCTTCCTGTTCAAAATATTAGTGTGTAATGAAAACGCTATTTTGTCACAAGGCCCGTGAAACGGCAAAAACCCGCAAACCTCTCCGCCCGATCGCGGCGCGGCTTTGCCGCCCATTTGCAAGACCCATCCGCGGCCTTGCCTCTCCCTTTGCGATAATGCTGAGGCCTTGTGCGTTTTGCCGCTCTTGACGTGAACGGCGCGATCGAAGCTCTTCGTCGCATCGCGACGCCTGACTGTAGCCGTGGGTTTCAACCCACGGTACGGATTCCACGACCACGATTCCCGTCGCGTCAGCGACGATCGAACGCAACCTCACCCCAACAAATCCGCTCTTGACGTGAACGGCGCGATCAAAGCTCTTCGTCGCATCGCGACGCCTGACTGTAGCCGTGGGTTTCAACCCACGGAACGGGTCAACCCCGGATTCCCCGTCGCGTGAGCGACGATTGACGAAATCCGTCATGATGGGTAGACAAACGACTATGACTACTATATCTTGTAGTTTGTTTTTCTTTTTTTGGAGGA
>JAJNPX010000167.1 GCA_021155145.1 Acidisarcina sp.
GCTCGCTATATCGAATCGCTGCGGGATATGACGAAGACCCCGAATTCCAAGGTCATATTTATGCCGGTCGAAACGTCGGCGATGCTCTCAAGCGTCGGTGCCCTGAAAGAAATTTTTGCAGAAACGGGCGAGAAAAGTGAAGCCACGCCACAAACGCAGCCTCGGTCACCGAGGGAATTGAACAGGTAGTACGCGTAACTTGGCTTTCGGCCAGGGTTTGGAGTTCCACCTTTAGGTGGTTTCGGTTGCCCGACGACCCGTCAGGGCAGGCTCGGGCCAGCTAAAGCTGGAACTCCGAACTGCGTTTTGTCAGGCGACTCCGATCACTGAAAGATCATGACCATTCTGAAAATCGCCGGTATAGCCCTCGTATTACTCATCGCCGCCGCCGTGGCGGTCGCGTATGGCTACGGCCTCATTCTCAATCCGACGCCTATCGAACCGGTCAATGCAGCGTCGGTGTATGACTTTACGATGAAAGACATCGACGGCAACGAAGTTAAGCTCGACGCTTACAAGGGCAAGGTCCTGATGATCGTAAATACGGCAAGCCGCTGCGGATACACGCCTCAGTACGAGGGCCTGCAGAAGATATACGAGCAGTACAATGACCGCGGATTTGTCGTCCTCGGCTTTCCGGCGAACAACTTCATGGGGCAGGAGCCGGGAACCGAAAAGGAGATAAAGGAATTCTGCACGCTCAAGTACAACGTGACCTTCCCGATGTTCTCAAAGATATCGGTCACAGGGACCGACCAGCATCCGCTCTACGGTTACCTTACGAATAAGGCGACAAATCCCGAGTTCCCGGGCGACATCTCGTGGAACTTCAACAAGTTTCTACTAGATAAGAACGGCAAGATCGTCGGACGCTTTGGGACGAAAGACAAACCGGAAGACGCGCCCGTGATCGAAGCAATTGAGAAGTATCTCGCCGCGCAGTAACAAGACACTCGCGTTCGGCTTTTCGACGAAGCAGCACATGTAACGTGCGTCCGTAAAGGTTACAGGTGCGTTTCGCCGATTCCGCCCTTGGTTTTGCTGGGCCCGCATTCGTATCAGCCCCGCGTCAGATGGCATCCCGCACGGCTGTGGTGTGCTAAAATTCCCCTATGGCAACGAGTGAGATGGACATCATTAAAAGATCGGCAAGGGCCCTCTCAAGGGACGAGAAACTGCAGCTCATCGAGTTTCTAACAAAAAGCCTCAAAAACGGCGGGACGAGATCGACCCAGCTGACGTACGGCAAGTATCGCGACCCAGCCCGCCCTGTCTCGACCTCCGACGACTTCAAGATGGCGGAATGGCGAGAAGCCGACATCGACGCGAATGGCAACTAAGTTCATCCTCGATACTCATGCCCTGATCTGGCATCTCGAGGGCAACAAACTCCTCGGCTCAAACGCAAAGGCCATTATTGATGATCCGGCAAGCGAATTGGTGTTGCCGATCATTGCTCTCGCTGAGGCCGCGTTCGTAGTAGAAAAGGGACGAACATCAATACCGCAGGTTTCCGACTTGCTCAATGATGTTCGTTCTGACAGACGGATCCAGATCTATCCTCTCACAGACGAGATTCTCGATATCAGCTTCACGCTCACAGCCATTCCCGAGATTCACGATAGACTGATCGCCGCCACTGGTATTCATCTCCAGAAGGTCGGCGAAACCGTTGAGATCGTGACTAAGGACAATGAGATCATTCTCTCATCAGCCCTCAAGGTTTCCTGGTAACGCTTTGTCACAAGCCATCCTCAAGGTGTATTCAGCCCGTTACGCTTCATCAATAGGAGCAGTCATCGACGGGGCCTGCGATCATCTCCGTTTCAGGTCCTCGTCGTACAGTTCCCGATAGATGCGGTAGTTGGTCATCACCTTATAGACGTAATTCTTGGTCTCGGCAAATCCGACCTCGGCGGTGAAGATGCCGGGGTCTTTTGGTTTTGAGCGGTTCAGCCAGCGGAGGGCGTTGTCCTCACCGGCGTTGTAGCTTGCGGCGATGCCTTCGTAGAGGCCGTCGAACTCGTCTTTGAGAAAGCGGATGTACTCAGCTCCGAGTGCGATGTTGATCGAGGGGTTGTAGAGATCGTCCGGCTGCAGATTCTCATACCCGGCGGCGTCTTTATATTTGATCGCGGTGTCGTAAACGAACTGGAGCAGGCCCCGGGCACCCGCCGGGGACTTCGCGTTAGGGCGGAAGGAACTTTCCTGCTTCATTATCGCGAGCATAAATCGCGGATCGACGTCACGTTTCTTGGCTTCGCGAAGCAATTCGGTACGGTACATCACCGGATAGTCGGAGTAGTACTTCGGAGTGACGCTGGCGATGAGCTTGACGTTCGAGCCTCTGGCACGGTCCGCGGCAAGGCCGCTGAAATACGATGTAGCCGACGGCGTGATCGCCGAGAACGGATCGCCTGCGGAAACTTTCGATTGAGCAAAGGCCCTCAGATATCTGATCTCGTCGGCCGTGGACATCGAACCCGCGAACGACTTGCCCAACAGAGCATCGGCGACTAGCACGGCGGCTTCCCAATTCTCGCGATAGATCTCCATCCGCAAACGAGCGTGAAGTGCGTTGACCTCGGTCGGCGTTCCTGCAAATTTTGTGACGGTTGTCGCTACCCACTTGTTAGCGTCGTCATACTTACCGGCTTCGCGAAGAGCGTCGATGATGTTCAGATGTGCCGACTCGATCCGCTCGCCCTGCGGGAACATCACCGTGTACTGTTCGTAAGCCTCGACCGCTTCGAGGTTCTTGCCCATCCGCACGTACGAAGCACCCTTGAAGTTTAGCCCTTCGCGGCCATCCTTCGTCATCAAATAGTCTTTCGTCAATTTGTCGAACCATTCGACGGCCTTTGCGTACTCACGCTCCCACATATACGAGCGTCCGGTGCCGAACAACGCCTTTGGGATCCCGGCATCTTCCGGATATTCCCGCATCACTATCGCCCAATGCTCCCTCGCCTGCGGAAACAGTCGATTCGCCATATAGGTTTCGGCACGCGACAGATGTTCGGCAGCGGACAGTACCGGCAGCTTGCCAGATGCCGCCCGGGCAGCATTGTCGGCCTCGGTAAT
>JAJNPX010000168.1 GCA_021155145.1 Acidisarcina sp.
GATTCGACCGAGACATTCCTGTCGGAGCTTGCCCTTCTTTCCACAGAACGATTCCAGGAGCCGTCGCCGCTCGTCGGTGAAGAGGTCGTTTCGGGCGGCGACGACGACGAGCTTTTGACGCTGACCAGCGTGCACCAGGCGAAGGGCCTCGAATGGAAGGCGGTCTTCATTATATGGGCCGCCGAGGGAAAATTCCCTTCGCCTCGCTCACTTCGCGAGATCGACAGCGAAGAAGAGGAACGGCGGCTTTGGTATGTGGCGATGACGCGTGCAAAGGATGAGCTTTACATCACCTACCCTCTGCTGACGACCGACTTCAACCGCCGGGCGGTTCTTCAGAAGCCGTCCAGATTCATCACCGAATGTCCGCCTGCGTTATTCGAGATATGGAACCTCGAGGATGAATTCGCAGGCGAAAACTCCGGCTTTATCGACGCCGGCTCGAGCGATCTCTTGAACTGATCGAACGTCACTTTTTCGAGCCGCGGATCTCGGCAAATGCCGTCTCGATCCCTTCGGCAAGGCCGGGATTCATCGAGCGGGCGCGTGCCGCATCGCGTTCGGCGTCGGCCTCCTTGCCCAGATACATATATGCGTATGCCCGGAAAGCGAAGATCTGAGCCAGGCGCGGGTCGCGGTCCAGGGCCGCCGTGTAATGCTCGATCGCTGCCTTGTAGTCCTTTCGTCCGAACGCAAGCGAGCCAAGGCCCGCGTGCGGCCCGGCGAAGTGCTTGTCGAGCTTGGTCGCCTTTCTGTAATCGGCCTCTGCCCGCGCGCCGTCGCCCGAAACGCGATAGAAATCGCCTCGGCGAAAAATGGGCTCGGCGGCGTTGGGCTCCAGCTCACACGCCTTATTTATGTCTGCAAAGGCCAGGGCCACTTCGCCGGCCGTGATCCTCGCCATACCGCGTGCTACGTAACCGGCCATGCTGCCGGGTTCGAGCTTGATGTACATTTCGCTGTCGGCGATCGCCCTGGCCGTATCTTTCTTGCCGAGATAGGCGGAAGACCGCCGAAGGTACGAATCGGCAAGCGCGGGATAGATCCGGATGGCATCGGTATAATCGCTGATAGCGTAATCCAATTGGCCGACCGCGAAGTAGACGTTCCCGCGGTTGACATAGGCCACGGCGGCCGCGGAGTCGATCACCTTGACGCTTTCGCGAAGGGCCTTTTCTTCGCTCGATTCTGCGAGGCTGTTCGGCCGAAACCCGCGGTCGGTCTTTGGCGTCGATCCGGCCTCGATGGCCCGGGTCAGCACCTCGATGGCAGAATCGTATTCACCGGCGAGGTAATGTTTCAAACCCGCCTCGTTCAGCTCAAGGGCACTCTTTCCGAATTGAGCAAATGTCGGAACTGCAAGAAGGAAAATAGCGAACAAGAGAATGATGTTGGACATAAGGGCACTCCTTTTATCGATAGAAATTTGGTTGGAGTCCTGGCCGGTCCAGCGGCTTTGCCCGCAGCATCGGCCGTTAAGCAAGCGATCCTTGTTAACTATTTATCTAACACCATCCGAGACTGTTTTGTTTCAGAAAAAATCTCTATAAGTATATTATTTACAACTATTTAGCGGGATTTTTGAATTCCGTTCGACATCTCAAACGCTTTGGCCGCCGGACGCAAAAATGGCGGGCCGTTCGATGGCCCGCCCGCAAGAGGAGAACAACAAAAATGACTAGTTCAGGGTTTGGTACCGCTCACGGTCACCACCTTCGCCGGAGCGGCGGGTCGCGGGCTCGCGGCCGAGCGTGCCGGGACCGGAGGAACCGAAAGACGGTAGATCGACGGAGGTTCTGCCAATACCTTGTAGCCCTGCGGTACGGCGAAAAGTGACGGGTCAGGCTCGGCACGAATGATGTTCGTGACGCGATATGTCTGCTCGCCAAAACGCGGATCGCTGTGCTTGGAGTATATGACCAACCCGAGCTCCTTTGAATACCATCGTTCGTAGACGATCTCGATCGGCCGTTCATTGCCTATCGAGCCCTCGGGAATGGTCGTTATCCGCCGCGTGCCCTCGGCGCTGATGCCCTCGATATCGCGGGTTCCGAGGTCCTCGGTACGTGTCTCGTATCTTCCGCCGCCCGTGGAATAAACAAAGCTGTCGTCGCCCGCAACGGTCGTCGCCAACCGGCCGCCGAATCCGGCGACGGCCACACCGGCTCCGGCGCTGTATGCCTTGAGGGTTCCGTCAGCCAACTTTGCCTTTAGCTCGGCCCTTTTTTCTTCGCTCAGGTTCTTTGCCTCGGCGAGCTTCTTCTCTATCTCGATCTTTTGCTGCTCGGTCAATTCCGCCGTCGGCGACGCCGCGCGGCCGGCGATCGAGACGGTCTGGCCGGAATTTAGTGCGATCACCCGGGCCGTGCGCTCGTTAGCGTCAAGCGTTACGCGATGACCGACCACCGGGTCGGTGATCAAAACTCCCGGGCCGTATGCGAAATACGAACCGAGCACGCCGCCCATGCCGCCCGTCGATTCACGCCGGAACCGGCCCTCGCTATTGCGGTACAGCTTGCTGGTGGAGCTGCGAACGATGCGGTTTCCGTCGGCCAGCACCTGTACGCTTTCGCTTACGGCTTCGGCCGAGAATGGTGCGTTCTTGATGGTCTTATCATTGCCGGCAGCGATCTCGGCGATCACCTTGGCCTCCTGTTGCGCATAGGCATGAACTCCCATCAAAACAAAAAACAAAATCCCCGTAAGTGCTTTCATAATTGATACCTCAAAAAATTACTCGACCAACCTGACGGCCCGTGTAACGCCGTCCGGCCCGACGAGAATATCTGCCTTTATCGTCGGCGAATCGTTCTCGATCGGCACATCAAAACCCATTGCGAAGAGCGTCGAACGCGGCACATCCATACGGATCACGCGGCCGCCCCTCGCCGATTCGCCACCGTCGCCGGTATAGGTCAAGGCGACAAAATTCCTCTCAGCGCCGCGATCGTACGACGCGAAGCGTGCCGCGGGTGGCTGTGCCCTTTCCTCCCGAAAAATTGCCTTTTGAAAGGTGGGTTTGTTTGGAGATGCAGGAAGTTCGTAATCGGCACGGCCCGCCGTAAACCCCTTTACGATCACCTGAGGAGTGATTTCGGACCGTGCCGGTCCCGGTCGCGAAACCGGAATCTCGATATTATTAGAAACGTCGTTCGCAGAGCGTTGTTCCAAAAATATGCCCGAAACCATCATTACCACGGTCGCGGCGACCGCGGCACCGCCGACATACACCGCACGAGAACGCCTCGCCTTTGCGAACACCTCTGCGGCCGGAGCGATCGCCTCTTCACGCGAGATACGCCGGAGAACGCCGTCAAACAGGCCGTCAGCGGCGGCGATCGCGTCCAGTTCAGGCTCGGTCAGCCGCGAAGCCGCGATCAGCCGTTTGCCGATCAGGTCGAGGCTCTTTTTGTTCGTCTTTCGGGTTCTCATCTTTCGTTAATGATGACGATGTATCTCGCCCACGGGTTACACGTATCTTTTCAGGACCTTGCGGAGGTTGTTCCTGGCCCGCCACGCACGGATCTTGACCTTTGAGGCGGACCAGCCGAGAAGCGATGCGATCTCAGCCACGGTCATCTCGTCAACATAGAACATATGCAGGAGCGCTCGGTCTTCCTCGCCAAGGTGCGAAAGCAGTTTGTTGGAGAGGTCGCGGGTTACCAAGGATCTTTCGCCGTCCTGCTCGCTCGAGACGGCAAGGTCCAGGACGGTCCCGGCCTCGTTCTCGGTCAGTTCGCACTGCAGGTCCTCGGGTTTCCGCTTCATCGACCTGATCATGTCCAGACAGGTATTTGAAGCGATCCGGCCGAGCCAGGAGTGAAGCGAGAGCTCGTGTTCGCCGCGAAAGCGGGGCATTTCGACAAATGCCTTGGCGAAGCTTATCTGGATCACCTCTTCGATCTGATCGGGCCGCTGGAAGTAGCGTGAGGCGGCTTTCGCGACCGTCTTTTTGTGCCGGTCGAAGATCTGTTCGAACGCGGCCTCATCACCCGCGATGACGAGTTCGACAAGCTGAAGGCCGGTCCTGAGAGCGCGTACCGCCCCGCTGGTGACATTTTCGTCACCCGCATAGCTCAGCAGCCTGTCTTGCCGGAGGGCTTCTCTTATAGCGGTCATCCTCGCTTCGAAATTCGGTTCGGCCGTCGAAAACCTAGACGCGAGACGGCACGCCGAGGTTACAGGAATCTGTTTTCCGAAGGTTTCTACGGGGCGAGGCCGGGAAATGTTCTAGTTAGCGGTCGATGGAGTGAGGATGAATTTACGGCGGCCCTGGACGATCAGGCCGGCGCGTTTTGATGTAACGTCGATCGTTCTTTCGCTCGAATTGTCGATCAGGGCGACCTTTGGCGTATAGGTCACGACGTAGGATGAATCGATCATTCTTGCCAAAAGGGCCGTGCGGTCGACCATTTCATCGAGCGAGGTGGGTATGATGATCTCGCCGTTGGTGTTCTCGGCGACCTTGGAAAGCTGTTCTTCGGCGGCCTCGAGAGCGGCCTGCCTTGCGCGCATGGTCTTCAGATATTTGCGGTCGACGATGATCGTCGGCCCGACCTTTGGCATTTGTGCGGTATCGCGAACGCCCGGCGGAAGCCCCTGGACGACCTCGGGCGGCATCGCCGGACGGGGCGGCGTTTTTGATATTCCCTTGGTCCGCGGTTCGATGTCGGTCGCCTCCATCCGCGTGTACGAGATCACATGAACGGTGATATCGGTGCCGAGAAGGCGTTGGAATGCGTCAAACCGCTCCGATGTGCGCCCGCCGCTGTCGGTCCCGTCGGTGATCAGCACGAGGTGCTTGTTATCGACCCCGCTTTTGAGCATAAAGTCGGTGGCGAGAGCGATGGCATCGACGAAAGCCGACCGCCTGCCAAATTTCGCCCGGTTGACGGAGGCGATCGCGGAGCCCTTGTCGTCGGTCCATTCGCCGATGATCTCCGGCTTGTCAGAATATTGGAGCACCGCGACCTGATCGCCCGGCCGAAGGGCGTTGATAAG